>JBIIJW010000061.1:0-7282 GCA_044233525.1 Ilumatobacteraceae bacterium
CTTCTTGCCTGGAGTTAAACCATGTTCGGTGTACAGAATCTCTCGAAGTTGCGTCGGCGAGTTGACATTGAAGTCCTTACCTGCCACCTCACGCAATGTCTTCGACAGTTCAATTGTTTCTGCGGTGAGACGTTCTCTAATGGTCTCTAACGCACCACGATCAACGGCGATACCCACGTGTTCCATCTTGGCCAACACCCTGACCAGCGGATTCTCAATGTCGTTGTAGAGCGACACATTATTCATTTCCTCAAGTTGAGCCTGAAGAACTGTGGCAAGGCTTGCAGTAACAAGTGCATTTTCTGCCGAAGTAGCTTCTGACGTTAAATCTGATTCGCCACTGAAATCAAATTGTCCAGAGTTTTCACTACCTTGCCCCACAACGACGCCCAGAACATTCAGAGCCACGTCTGCCAGCGAGTAAGAGGACTTTGATGGATCAATGAGATAAGCAGCAATAGCAGTATCCAGATGAAGCGACGAGACATCCACCCCTTGATTCAAAAGAGATCGCATCATGGGCTTTGCATCGTGCACGGTTAGCTGCGTTTGTGCAACAAAAGACGACACCTGTGAATCGAAGAGAACTTCGCTGGGGACATAAGCGACCACGCCAGATGTTGCGTTGTGAACAATTGCCATCCCCACGACGGGTGAGCGGCCCGATTCCCCTTCAAACCGAGGAGCAACCACCAAAGATTGATGTTCTGAGAAAAGTGAATGGAATTCCTTCGTGGATTCGCAGCGAATGATCTTGCTCACCGTGACGACCATGTCATCAGCGAGCGTGGCTGGTGATTCTTCCACCGAACCGCGAGTTTGCCAGCCTTGTTGTTGAACAACGTCCTTTAATCTTTTCAACATTGTTTTGAATTCCAAGAAGTCAAACAATCTTGCAGATGCATCGAGATCTGGGTGCGGTACGAAAGAATCTAAATTTATTTCTATTGGTACATCTCGACGAAGAACCATCATTTCAGCGTTGCGTATTACGCGCTCTCCATGCTCTAAAAGTCCAGCCTTCAGTTTTGGAGTTTGTTCATTCGCCGCTGCAATGACAGCATCAATACTTCCGTACTGCGTCATCAACTTTGCCGCCGTCTTTTCGCCCACACCCGGTATTCCCGCCAAGTTGTCGCTTGGGTCTCCGCGCAATGCCGCATACTCGGCATAAAGCGCAGGGGTAACACCCGTGCGCTCCAAAATTCCCGCTTCGTCATACAGTGCGTAATCACTGACTCCGCGTTTGTTGTACAACACCCGTACGTGTGGGTCGTGGACAAGTTGATAACTGTCCCTGTCTCCAGTGACAACAATGATGTCGCGCGACTCGTTCTCTGCACGCGTAGCGATGGTGGCGATGATGTCATCGCCTTCAAAGCCAGGCATTTCTAACCACGCGATACCCAATGCATCAAGTAGTTCTCGAATAATTCCGAGTTGTTGAATTAACGTTTCGGGCGCTTTCTCTCGCTGCGCCTTGTATTCCGGAATTGCTTCGTGGCGAAACGTAGGTTCTGGCCTGTCGAAAACAACTACCAATCCATCAGGCTTATGGTCTTTCACGAGAGTGAGCAACATCGTGGTAAACCCGTACACCGCGTTCGTCGCCTGACCGCTTGCATTCGACATGTCTTCTGGCAACGCAAAGAACGCCCGATACGCCAGCGAATTTCCGTCAAGCGCCATTAAAAGCATGACGACCCCGTTTCTACTCTGGTGATAGTTCGCCAGAGACAATCATGTCAGCAACTGCCTTCATCGTTGTCCGATGGTTCATTGCCCCGCGCTGAATGAAACCGTAGGCATCGGCCTCACTCATCTTGTGCGTGTCAATAAGCACACCTTTTGCGCGATCAATCGACTTACGGGCCTCTAACTGTTCGCCGAGCACTTCCACTTCACCATTCAGAGCCTGCATCTCACGAAAGCGCCCAATTGCTACTTCAATAGCTGGAATAAGGTCGCTTTTCTGAAAGGGTTTAACAAGATAAGCCAGTGCACCTGCATCGCGAGCTTCTTCAATCACTTCACGTTGTGAAAAAGCCGTGAGAACGAGAACACCACAAATACGGTCTTTCGTGATGAGGCGAGCCGCCTCTAATCCGTCCATTCCGGGCATCTTGATATCGAGAATGGCAAGATCTGGTTGCAACTCACGAACTAAATCAACTGCTTTGTCACCACGTCCGGTTTCGCCAACGACGTTGTAGCCCTCTTCTTCAAGAGTCTCTTTCAAATCAAGACGAATGATCGCTTCATCCTCTGCGATAACAACGCGAATACTCATGAATCGAAACCCTTCATTCGGTCAAGAAGATCATTGATTCGAGCTTCAAGTTCAGCAATCTCTCCAACAACCCGAGAGTGGTGCTTCGAAATCGCGTCTGCGTGCTTTTTTGCTTCGCGATACTCAAAGTCGGCCGCTGGTGTCTCGGAAACAAGCGCACGCAAGGAGAGCTCGTCGGCTTCATCGACAAGCTGGCTCATCTGGTCTTCTACGACACGCAACTCTTCCTGAAGTTCTCGCAAACGACTCGAGGTCTGTGCAAGTTTTCGATGTAGCAGTCGTTGACCCATGGGTGTGAGTGTATGAATCACCTGGGTGCCCGAGGTGGGACTCGAACCCACACGCCCTTCCGGACAACGGATTTTGAATCCGTCGCGTCTGCCATTCCGCCACTCGGGCCAGGGTCTTCTACTGTATCGCCGACTTCCCTACTGAGAGGTAACCAACCCATTAGTCCCAGGTGGGTCTAAGGTTTTTCCACCATGCTTGCGTTCACGTTCCCCGGCCAAGGCTCACAGCGCCCAGGAATGGGTCGTCCGTGGGTCGGTCACGACAGTTGGGAACTCGTCGAGGAAGCCTCAGAGGTGGCAGGTCGCGATGTGGGAGCTCTCCTACTCGATGCTGACGCTGATGAATTAAAGGACACCCGCAACGCGCAACTCACCACCTTTGTGTCCAGTCTGATGGTTCTCGATGCTGTTGAACGATTAGGAATTGAGCCAAGTTTTTGTGCTGGTCACAGTTTGGGCGAATACACGGCTCTCACCGCAACAGGCGCATTGTCGTTTGAGGATGGTGTTCGTCTTGTTGTTGAACGCGCTGATGCCATGCATGAAGCAGGGATGACGAACCCAGGAACAATGGCGGCAGTTCTTGGTCTTGATGACGATCAAGTTGAAGTGGCTTGCCGTCGGGCCGATGCAGACGTATGGGTAGCAAATTTCAATGCTCCGGGTCAGGTCGTTATTGCGGGATCTGCAACAGGAGTTGCGTCAGCCTCTGAACATGCAAAAGAACTCGGTGCGAAGAAAGTGATGCCGCTTCAAGTGTCCGGCGCCTTCCACACACCATTCATGACAGCCGCTCGCGACAGACTTCGGTCCGCCATTGCACTGGCTTCACCTCGAGATATTGAAGTGCCCGTCATTTCAAATGTGGACGCTCTTGCACATTCACTTGGTGATGAATGGTCGTCGTTATTGTCCGCACAACTATCTAGCCCCGTTCGATGGAAGCACTGTTTGCTCACCCTTGCTGAAACTGGAGTTGTTGATTTCGTAGAGCTAGGCCCTGGTGGTGTTCTCACCGGAATGGCAAAGCGCACTGTCGACAACTCGCGCACTATCAGCGTTGCCACCCCTGAAGAGCTGGACAAACTCATTGAATGGGTTCGAGCCGCATCGCCCATCGCACCGGGGAAAATAGAAGGCGAACATTTATTTGCTGTCGAACGACTTGTCGTTAGTCCGTCTGCCGGCGTCTTTACCCCCGTTGCATCGATCGGCGTCGGGAGCATCATTGAAGTTGGACTCGTCATTGGCCATGTTGGTGATCGTGAAGTACGAACACCTTTTTCAGGCGTGGTTCAAAACTTCATCGCAGTCGAAGGCGAACGAGTAACAGCACATCAACCCATCGCCTGGTTGCGGACAAACTAGGACTCATTCAGAATGCCAAAGATTCCATCGTCTGTACGTGGTGCACGCTTCACTGGTTGGGGTACAGCATTAGGACACAAGGTCGTTACGAACGACGATTTGGCAAAGACGATGGACACGAACGACGAATGGGTTCGCGAGCGGACCGGAATTCAACGTCGCCATATTGGGGGAAGCACCGCAGAGCTCAGTGCCATCAGCGGAACTGCAGCACTCAAGATGTCAGGCGTCGATCCCAGCAGCATTGACGCATTGATTTTGGCAACCACCACGCCAGACCGCACCGTTCCTGCAACATCGTCCACTGTGCAAAATCTCCTCGGACTCTCATGCGGTGCATTCGACATCAATGCGGCGTGTTCAGGCTTTGTCTACGCGATGGTCAATGCCCACGGATTAATCGCTATGGGTGCCGAACGAGTTCTACTTATTGGTACCGACACACTTGCTCGTATTACAGATTGGACCGATCGAAACACCGCAGTTCTGTTTGCGGACGGATCGGGAGCCGCAGTGCTTGAGGCAACTTCTGGTCGCGGTCAACTGCTGGGCTGGGATCTCGATGCAGACGGCAGTGCAGAAGAAATCCTGTTTGCCGAACTCGGTGGCAACATTCAAATGGATGGCAAAGAAGTGTTTCGTCGGGCAGTTCGAATCATGGTTGATAGCGCACAAAAATCAATGGCTCATGCTGGAGTCTCTGCGGAAGATATTGACGTGATTGTTCCGCATCAAGCAAATGTCCGCATTATTTCCGCTGCCTGTGATCGACTGGGAATACCAATGGAAAAAGCAGCCGTTGTGCTGCATGAAACGGGGAATACCTCGTCTGCATCCATTCCGCTCGCACTGTTTGGAGATTTCGGTCAAACCAAGCCTCAACAAGGCGACCTTGTTCTGATGGTTGGGTTCGGTGCCGGAATGACTGCGGCGAGCGCAATCGTTGAATGGGGAGCACAATGAGTCGAGTAGTACTCATCACCGGTGGATCTCGCGGAATTGGTCTCGCCTGTGCGCAACGCTTTGCCGCACAGGGTGACAAAGTCGCTGTCACCTACAACAGTTCTCCCCCGCCACCTGAATTTTTTGGCGTTAAATGCGATGTAACAAATGCTGAGGAAGTTGACGCTGCATTCACAGCGATAGAGGAACACTTCGGCCCCGTGGAGATTCTTGTTTCAAATGCTGGCATCACGAAAGACACTCTCCTCCTGCGAATGAGTGAAACCGACTTTGCTTCCGTCATCGATGCCAATCTCACGGCGGCATTTAGAGTGGTCAAGAGAGCTACTCCAAAGATGCTGAAGGCTCGTTCGGGACGAATCATTTTGATGTCATCAGTGGTCGGTCTACTCGGATCTGCGGGGCAGGCAAATTACGCAGCGTCAAAAGCAGGGCTTGTGGGCTTTGCCCGTTCCCTTGCGAGAGAACTTGGCTCGCGCAGCATCACCGTCAACGTTGTGGCACCGGGACCAGTCTCCACAGATATGACCGCCGCACTCGGCGAAGACCGCCTGAAAGAACTCACGGATGCTGTTCCGCTCAATCGAATGGCGACACCTGACGAGATCGCGGGAGTCGTGACATTCCTTGCCGGCCCAGATAGCGGGTACATCACCGGGGCCGTCATCCCTGTGGATGGCGGTTTGGGTATGGGTCACTAGCCAAAAGAACCCCCAATGCACAGTCACTGTGCGAAAATGAACAAATACAAAGGAGAGCCATATGAGCCAAGAACATTTTGAGCGTTTTGTGAAGTGCGCAGTCTCGACCCTTGGTGTCGACGCATCCAAGGTCACACGCGAAGCATCATTTGCCGACGATCTCGATGCAGACTCACTTGACGTTGTTGAGTTCGTGATGGAACTTGAAGAGGAATTCGGCATTGAGATTCCCGAAGAAGATCTCAACGGTGTCACGTCAGTCGGACAAGCGTTCGACCTCGTGATGGCGAAACTGTAACTAGCTCATTCGACTTCTCATGATTGGTGCAGGACATCGCGTTGCCATCACCGGCTACGGAGTTGTTGCCCCTTGTGGCATCGGTAAAGAGGCTTATTGGCAAGGACTTCTCGGTCCCGGAATTACGGGAACCAAGTCCACCGTTATCAACAATTGGGATCCGCTTCCCTATTTTGACAACGCCAAAGATGCACGTCGTTCCGACCCCGTCGAGCAGTACGCGCTAGCGGCGGCTGCAGAGGCCTTCACCCAAGCAGGCACGCTCAACGTCGACCCATCTAGGTTTGGCACCATTTTCGCAACCGGCATTGGCGGTTTGCACACATTGGAAGAACAAGTTCTCGTGCGCCACGAAAAGGGCGAACGGCGAGTGTCGCCATTCCTCGTGCCGATGATGATGGCCAACGCGTCAGGTGCAGCCATTTCAATGCGTTATGGACTGCAGGGACCAAACGAGACCATCTGCACCGCATGTGCTGCGGGCACACACGCCATCGGATACGCAGCACGACTGATTGCATGGGGTCGCTGCGATGCTGTCGCAACTGGTGGTTCTGAGTGTGCTGCAACCGCCACGTCACTTGCAGGTTTTGGCAACATGACCGCTTTGTCAACAACTGGTGCTTCCATGCCATTCGATGCCAAACGAGATGGCTTTGTGATGGGAGAAGGCGCAGCTGTCTTTATTCTCGAGCGATACGACTTGGCGGTCGCACGTGGCGCCACAATTGTGGGAGAGGTGTTGGGCGCAGCAAGCAACGCAGATGCACACCACATCACCGCACCTGCACCAGGCGGTACCGGTGCCATCGCCTGCATGAAAATGGCATTAGAAGATGCAGGACTTCAGGCATCCGATATCGCACTGGTCAACGCACACGGAACATCAACACCACTGAACGATGCTGCGGAAGCACAAGCAGTGTCTGCAGTCTTTGGCGATCGCGCCGTCCCCGTTACCAGCGGTAAGGGAGTCACCGGACACGCACTGGGCGCAGCAGGTGCACTTGAAGCAGCACAAGCACTCTTGTCCATGCAACACAAAAAGATTCATCCCACTGGCGGAACAACTGAACTAGACCCATCATTGGCAATAGACCTCGTCACCGGACAAGCGCGGGACTGGACGCCAGGACCCGTGATCTCCAACAACTTTGGATTCGGCGGACACAACGGTTCCGTTATTCTCGCGCCGGCCTCTTAGCGACGACTCCACTCCTCGCGAGTGATGGACCACACTCGGACACGTCCGCTCTCACTAGCGGCTTCCGGCTCTCTTGCGTATTCGCGAGCAACCTGTAATCCCAACACTCTCGGAATTCGCTCGGACTTCGTATTGGCGATGTCGTGAGCAATATCAACTTTGTTCACT
>JBIIJW010000062.1:0-7272 GCA_044233525.1 Ilumatobacteraceae bacterium
GTTGGGACGTCATCAACTTGTGCTGGACATGTCGCAAGAAGAGGTTCGCGAGTACCTGTTTGAAAAAATGAACGCGTTACTACGCACATACGACATTGCATATGTGAAATGGGATCACAACCGTCCCCTTGTTGAGGGCGCCACACACCACCAAACTCGCGGGTTCTACGAACTTCTCTCCAACTTGAAGTTTGCACACCCAGGAGTGCAATTTGAATCGTGCGCATCCGGTGGCGGACGCATCGATATGGGTGTTGCGCAGTGGGCCGAGCGATTCTGGGCCAGCGACTCCATTGATGCCTTAGATCGTCTAGAGATTCAAAAAGGTCTCACAACTTTCATTCCCCCCGAAATGTTGGGAAGCCACATTGGTTCTCCTACTTGCCACACCACTGGCCGCAAACATGCACTGTCGTTCCGTGCCGCCACTGCACTCTTTGGATGGCTCGGAGTGGAATGGAACCTTCTCAGTCTCACCGAACGAGAAGAACAACAACTCTCCGATGTCATTGACTTTTACAAACAACATCGTTCATTGATTCATCGTGGTGATTTCTTTCGCGTCGATCATCCTGATGCCACTCTTGATATTCGTGGCGCCATGTCCACCACGCAATCAGAGGGTATTTTCTCAATAAGTCGCGTGCGCAGCGGGCCAAGCAATCATTCAGCACCACTACGACTTCCTGTCGACTCGAAGACCGAGTACACCGTCTCGCTTGTACACCTCGGTTCTCCCAGATGGGCGCTACATCGCGAACTTCCGCATTGGGTGCAACAGAATGAATTCACGATGTCTGGTGCAGTATTAGCCAACGTTGGTCTCCCGATGCCATCGCTGCTCCCAGAGTCAACATTCCTTCTTCAAGTAGAACAAGTAGTTCACCCATGACACGCGAAATCCGCATAGACCCTCACACGGGAACCGTTGTGCACATCGTTGCAGACCGTCAACATCGCCCCAATCTTCCCTCCACCGGTTGTCCGTTTTGTGTGGGAGGCCTTGAGGCACCAGATGCTTACACGGTTCGTGTTTTTCCAAATCGATGGCCTGCGCTCCAAGAAGGTTATTGCGAAGTGGTGTTGTACTCGTCAGAGCACGATGCATCATTGGCGACACTCAGCCATGAGAACATCACCGAACTAGTCCACACATGGGCACAACGAACGACCGCACTTCGTGAACTGCCTGGTGGTGAATGCGTGGTGATTTTTGAAAACTGTGGCGCAGAAATTGGCGCAACAATTCCACATCCCCATGGGCAGATTTATGCATTCGATCACGTTCCCACTCGAGTTGCATCTCATCTTCGCAACCAATGGACACCCGAGGGCCAGCCTGGCGACCGATTGGTGTTTGAAGAGAACGGTTGGCGATTGTGGGCAGAATATGCCGCTATTTACCCAGTGTCGTTGCGTTTGGCGCCAATTGAACGAGTGCCTGATTTACCGTCGTTGTCACACGACAACATCAGTGCGTTAGCAGGTTCACTCAGTGCAACATTCTCGGCCTTCAGCGCATTGTTTGAAAACCCTGCGCCCTACATGATGTGGTGGAATCAAGCACCGCGCACCACGACCAATTGGCCAGATGCGTGGCTGAATCTAGAGCTTGTGTCTCCATGGCGTGCAAACCGTCTTCCTCGATACATCGCAGGAGTGGAAGTGGCAACTGGTGAATACTTCAATCCTGTCGACCCTGCAGACATTGCTGCACGCTTACGCGAGGCCTTACAGCGGTGAGAACACGCGCACCAGGACGAGTGAATCTCATTGGAGATCACACCGATTACACCGGTGGACTGGTGTTTCCGATGGCCATCAATAGATGGACAACCCTGGAAGGCGACATTGCAGACAACGCCATCACGCTCACATCGCAGGACATGGACGGAATTGTTCGTGTGGCCATAGGTGCACCTTTCGATTCAGAGATGCAACCGTCGTGGGGCCGTTATGTTTCTGCTGTTTCAACGGTGGTGAATCCACTACATGGAGTTAATGGCTCACTCTCTACCACTATTCCTGTGGGCGCGGGTCTGTCATCTAGTGCGGCGCTAGAACTCGCTGTTGCATACGCACTGAACGACTCCATCTCCCCTACCAGTCTTGCGTTACTCATGCAGCAAGCAGAACGAATCGCTACAGGAGTCCCCACCGGCATCATGGATCAACTATGTATTGCGTCGGCTCGCGAAGGCCACGGAACATTGATTGATTGCGCGACACTTGCCATCACACACGTTGAAATTCCCACCGATGTTGAGTTTGTGGTGCAGTTCATTGCACACCGTACGCTTGAAGGCTCCGAGTACACAGACCGTGTTCGTGAATGTGCCGATGCTGAAGATGCCATTGGGCCACTTCGTCACGCGGAGCTCAAGAGCATCCTGTCCATTGAAAATCCTGTCATTGCCCAACGCGCTCGACATGTGATTACCGAAAACCAACGTGTGCGAGATTTCGCCACGGCGTTATCAGAGGGTGATTATGACGGTGCGGGTCACCTCATGCGTGAAAGCCATGCCAGCCTCTCGCATAACTACCACGTGTCCACCCCCCAGATGGACGCAGTCGTCAACGAGTTGTGCGCCACACCCGGTGTGTTTGGTGCGCGCATGACTGGCGGCGGTTTCGGCGGCTGCGTTGTCGCCATGTGCGAACCTGGCACCGCTATCGACGGTTGGCGCGTGAGCCCTGTTGGTGCTGCGTGCAGAGTTGATTAACGCTGCGACACCACATAAGCAAAGCGATACTCGCCAGCCGGAATGAGATATCTCTCCAGCGTGTCGGGTCCACAACTCGCTGTACCTAAACCGCGATGTGCGATGTCGAGGTGAATTGTGAGCGCACGATTGCGTTTTAGTTCGGTGCGATCATTAGCAGCGAACAGTTCTCGCGCCGTGTGATGCGTTGCGCTCATGTGAAGCAGACAACCATCGGCCTCAATTCGCAGAACATCACCCGTTTTCTTGTCAATGAGTTCCATCCATCGACATTCGGTGCGCAAACCAAACTCTTGCGGCACCAAGTACGGCAACTCATCTGGTGTGCTTTCCCACACGCCCACCATCGCCGATGCATTTCGATCCGGATAGTTCTCATGTGGCCCGCGTCCGTAGTAGCGAACATGTGTGAATCGGGTAGGCACATCAAAAGTTGCACCCACACGCGGAACATCAGCCAAATCTTTGGGCAACGACACCGTGTGCTCAAAGCGAACCGAACCATCTGCTCGCTCTGATTGCGATGTGCTGCTCTGAACAACGTCTGCATCGTCTGTTGCAATGCCTTGCTGCAACCAACGCTCAAGTGATTTTCCAAAGCCGTTCCAAAGTTGAGGCATCATCTTGAAACCATCGTTATCTACCGCAGCTCGCCACAACGTCACTCGTGGCGACACAGAAACTGGCGTCGACGCCTTCTTTGTCGTAACAACAGATGTTGGTTTTGCTGAACGGAGAACCACTTGATCCCAAGCCACCACGTGACCTTTGGGGGCCCATGACGTTGTTGATTTCAATGCCCACCGTACGGTCAAAAACGCTTCGCGTGCTTTCGCTGGAACGACCGTTGGCAACGAAACGGTGCAACGTGAATCTGCAGCAACAGTTGGGACTTTTAATGTGCCACTCTTCGACACAGCACCATCAACAATGAGTTCCCATGTAACGACATAGTGATCCAACGTGCTGAACCATTGACGGTTGCGAATGACTAAAACTGGCTGTGACGCAGTGCCGCCACGCGTCACCCACACAGGTCTGTGTACCCACGCCAACTCTCGCATCGCCGGATGCGGTGTGAGATCTGCATGTACTAAGCCGTCGGCAACAAAGTTTCCATCGTTTGGTGTGTCACCAAACTGACCACCGTATGCAAATCGCTTCTTTCCATTGGCGAGTTTCTGTGTGAGACCGTGGTCTTTCCATTCCCACACAAATCCGCCCTGCAGGCCAGGTGTTGTTTCAAACGCGTGCCAGTAATCAGACAACGAGCCGTTGGAGTTGCCCATGGCATGGCTGTACTCACACAGAATCAGTGGTCGCTTGCCTGCACTCTTCTTTCCATATTCAACAATTGCATCGATTGGTGCATACATCGGACACACGATGTCGCTTGCTGCGACTCCACCAGATTCCCAACCGGCATGAAACACTGCGCCTTCGTATTGAATTGGTCGTGTGGCATCAACACTGCGAATCCATTGAGCCGCAGCATCGTGCACAGCGCCGTATCCGGCTTCGTTTCCTAAAGACCACGCGATGATGCATACATGGTTGCGGTCGCGTTCCACCATGCGCGTGATACGAGACATCCATGTGTCCCTGTAACAGGGGTCGTGACACAAACTTGTGTTCCACGCGTGACTCTCAACGTTTGCTTCGTCAATGACATACAGGCCTAATTCGTCGCACAAATCAAGGAATTGAGAGTCATTCGGATAATGCGAGCACCTCACCGCATTCACATTGTGCTGCTTCATCAGCACAAGATCTGCACGCATGTCGTCAACGTTGACGGCCTTGCCTTTGTCGGGATGGTGATCGTGGCGATTAACTCCGCGAATCATCACACGCTCTCCATTGATCAACAATTGGTTACCAGAGATGGAAACGGAGCGGAAACCAGTTGTCACAGCGACCACTTCTTCTACTTCATCATCTGGCGCAACAAGTTCAAGAATTACTCGGTAGCGATGTGGATTCTCGGCACTCCAGAGATCAACATCGTCCACCTCCCACTGACGAAATCGCGCCACGTGTCCTTCAAAGACATAAGGAACATCAAACCACGCCACTTCAGATGAACGGGGTGCGCCAACTTTCTTTCCATCGAATGTCTCAAGTTGCGCAACAACCATCCACCCACGCTGAAGCTTTTCGATGATGGGAACGGACACTTTCACATCAATGCTTAATGTTCCCCCACCAGACCTTGTGACTCCGGCAACAACAGAAACATCTTCAATTGCAATGATCGCCTGCGAGCGAACAAAGACTTCACGATGAAGCCCAGCCATCCACCACTGATCTTGGTCTTCAACATGGCTTTGCGCCGAGTAACGACACACAACAATTGCAACGTCGTTTGAGCCTTGTTGAACAACATGCGATACGTCGTATTCGCTTGGCAGGCGACTATCGGTTCCATATCCAACAAACACACCGTTGACGTACACCATATGAACACTTTCGGCACCGCCGATGTGCACGATGGTGCGACGTTTCATCCATGCCGACGACACAGTAAATGTGCTGCGGTGCACAGCGGTTGCAATAGTTGGTGGCAACGCGGGCGGCTTTCCCTCCCATGGCATCTGCACATTGGTGTAATGCGGTAAGTCTCCGAGACCAGCAAGAGTCCAGTTGCCGGGAACAGAAATGTTCGCCCATCGAGCGGCATCGCCTGTAATGGCAGATGCCGGAATCTGCGACACATCTTCGAAACGTTTGATCTTCCATGTGCCATTCAGACTCTTGAACCAAGGACTCTTCTCACGTCTCCCCTGTCGCGCAGAGTCGACGTCTTTGTACGGGACGAGCATGGCCCGCATCGGCAATCGATTCATGCTGACCACCGACGGGTCGGCCCAGGGCTGAATGTCTGACATCACTGGTAATGGCACCTACCTATCTTCTCATGTAGAGGGGACTACGGTTTCGTTCATGACGACCCCGTTCAATACAGATGGAGGGATTCATGAAATTCCCGTGCCAAGTGCGGTGGGTTCATTGTGGTTATGCGGAAAGCACTACGTTGCGCCGGAAGTGAACAATGTTCGCCAACTGCACAACATTGGAACTGTCGTGTGCTTGGTAGAGGAACACGAGCTTGTGGGCCGATACGACCCGTACATCAACTGGCATCGCGACAATGTTGGGAAAGGTGGGCTGTGGTTCCCCATTCCCGACCTCACCTACCCCTCGTTAGATGGGGCACTTGAATTCGTTGAACTGGTTGCAGACAAGGTGTGTAATCGCCACAACGTCCTTGTTCATTGTGCAGCAGGAATTGGCCGTGCTGGCACCACTGCTACTGCGGTCCTCATGTTGCTTGGAATGGAAATGAACGAGGCACTCACCCATGTTCGCCATCATCGCCCCATGGCGGGTCCCGAGACGGGGTCCCAAACGGAGTTCGTTATGCAATTAGATGAGTACCTACGTGACCGCGACTTCTAACGGAACTGCGTTATCCTGAAGGGAACGTAAACAAATCGACACATCTTTGTGTCCGGAGCCGTGAGAACAATGAATATCCTCGTCGTAGGAGCTGGTGGAGTCGGGGCCTCAATGGCCTCAATAGCCGAAACGAGGAGTTTTTTCGACTCCTTTGTATTGGCCGACATTTCTCGGGAGCGTGCATTGCAAGCCATCGCCGAGCTGGACGACCCCGGAAAGTTCTCCGCAGAAGTTGTTGATGCCGGCAATGTTGCACAATTAGTCGCACTCATTGAACGAACGAAAGCAGACGTTGTTGTTAATGCGTGTGATCCGCGCTTTAACGAATCAATTTTTGAAGCGTGCTATCAGGCCAAGTGCAGTTACATGGATATGGCCATGAACCTCAGCAAGCCGCACCCCACCGACCCCTATAACGAAGTGGGTATTCCGCTTGGTGAAGATCAGTTGAATGCACACGACAAATGGAAAGAGCGCGGCATTCTTGCGCTGGTTGGCATGGGCGTTGAACCTGGTCTCAGCGACGTCTTTGCTCGTTATGCGGCAGATCACATCTTTGATGAAGTGCATGAAATTGGTGTACGCGATGGTTCAAACCTGTCGATTGACGGTTTTGATTTCGCACCAACATTCTCCATTTGGACAACTATTGAAGAGTGTTTGAATCCACCAATCGTGTGGGAGAAGAACAAAGGTCTCTTCACAACCGATTGTTTTAGCGAACCCGAAGTGTTCCACTTCCCTGCTGGCATTGGCCCCGTGGAGTGCGTGAACGTTGAGCACGAAGAAGTCATTCTTATTCCACGCGGCGTTGATTGTGAACGCGTCACGTTTAAGTACGGCCTCGGTGCTGAGTTCATTGACTGGCTGAAGACCTTTGCTTATCTTGGCCTCGACAGCACCGACAAGATTCGCGTCGGCGATGTTTCTGTTGCACCTCGCGACGTACTAGCAGCGGTGCTTCCTAACCCAGCAAAGCTTGGTCACTTAATGCATGGCAAAACTTGCGCCGGAACGTGGGTGCGCGGAATTGCAGACGGTAAGCCGCGTGAGGTGTACCTGTATCACGTGGCCGACAACGAAACCA
>JBIIJW010000063.1:0-7265 GCA_044233525.1 Ilumatobacteraceae bacterium
TGGTCTCATGACCATCAAGCGAACAACTAAGCGTGATTCTGTGTTGAAGGGCCTCATGACCGAGGCGTACCACCGCGCCCTCATGGCATTTCCCGATGAAGATGTTGTTGTTGGCAGCCGTTTTGCAATGCCCGATGGTGTTGAAGCGTTCAAACAGCTCACGGAAATCATTCCTCGTACCGGACATCGCGCTGTCGGTGAAGAGCGTGCATGGGGTAAGCGTCTTGCACGCAGATTTGGTGTTGACGCCAAGTACGACGAGAAGACTTTCGTTGTGGCGTCTGATGGTCAAAGCGGTTATCTCGATTTTGAGTCATCAAAGCCAGAAAAAATCTCTGAAGACATCACATCTTTGTTTGCAACAGTGAATGCAAAAAAAGGTGGCGTCATCATCATTCACGGCTGGACCATGGCAGAGAGCCTGGTCAAGCTTGGCGCACGTTCGTAGAGCAGTGAACTTCACAGAGCTCGTTCGCACGCGGCGAATGACTCGCTCGTTTGCACAGACCCCTGTTCCGCGACACATCATTGACAATTGTGTGTCGCTAGCGCTCACATCGCCGAGTGCTGGAAAGTCTCAAGGCTGGAATTTGGTGATGTTGGAAGGAGAACAGACATCTCGTTACTGGGACATCACATTTCCCGTGAACCGGCGAGAAGGTTTTGCTTTTCCCCATCTCTTTCATGCACCGCTACTTTTTCTGGTTCTTGCCGATCCGCACACGTATCTTCAGCGATACTCAGAACCCGACAAGGCTGCAACAGGTCTTGGCGAATCTCAAGACGCATGGGTTGCGCCGTATTGGACGATTGATGCGTCGTTTGCAACCATGACATTTATGTTGGCGTTGCACGATGCTGGTCTTGGTGCGCTGTTCTTCGCACATTCTGATGAAGATGAACTGCGTCGCGAGTTCTCTCTTCCAGACGACGTTGTTGTTCTCGGAACACTTGCTGTGGGCTACGAATCGGAGGTCCCCGCAACACCCGGACGAAGTGCACGCCGTCCAGCACGAACCGTTGATTCTGTTATTCGCCTCGAGCGTTGGTAGCTAGTCGCTCTTTGAATTCTTCACGTGTTGTTGCGGGTAACAAGCATTCATGGTTTCGACAGACGTAGGCGTGTCCAACCTGGCGATCTGTCCATAGAGATGATGAAGTTGGTTCGCCCCAGAGAACAACACTGTGTGGTCGCCATGCGCGGCGGTACTCCAATAAGAACTCAGATGATGCTCCGGGGAGGACCACTTCGGTGGCACCATCTGCCAGCAACAGACTGGCCGACACTGCATGGCAAAACGCCGACGGTGCAGACGGTGCGACGCGAGCCAAGAGACGCAGTGTGTGGATTGCAATGTCTTGCCAAGTGGAATCTCCGGTCACGGCAGTGAGCCGCAGAAATGCCATCGCCGCCACAGAGTTTGCCGAGGGGGTGGCATTATCCATGAGATCTTTTTGTCGAACAATGAGTTGTTCTCCATCTGCTGCAACGGTGAAGAATCCGCCGTTGGTGTTATCCCAATAAGAGTTCACAAGTTGATGTGCCGTGTCTTTGGCCACCTGAAGCCACTCGTGTGTTGCAGTGAGTTCGTACATGCGCACCATGGCGTCAACAACGTGGGCCAAGTCGTGTGCCAATGCAGCATGGCGTGCCTGTGGCACTGCGTCTGCTTGCCAACTTCGCCTCCATGTCCCGTCTGCATCGCGGAGATTCTCAACAAGGAACCGCGCATTCTTCGTAGCTGCGGCCGTGAGTTCATCATCGTTGAACGCAGAAGCAACCTCACACAGCGACGACAACATCATGGCGTTCCACTCAAGAAGAACTTTGTCGTCGAGTCCTGGGCGAGATCGTTGAGCGCGAACACCATGCAGGACACGTCGCCAGGATTCGGTTGCTGAATCTCTATGGAGATCTCCACGTTGGGCAATCCTGTTCGGAATTGACCGGCCTTCAAAGTTGCCACCGTCGGTGATGTCCCAGTACGCACATGCTTTCGTTGCATCGGATCCGAGTGCTGCTGTTAGCTCTTGTGGAGTCCAGGTGTAGAACGCACCTTCTTCGGAATGTCCGTGTTCATCAAGTGAGTCGGCATCTTCGGCGCTGAAAAACCCACCAAGCGGGTGCGTTAAGTCGGTGAGGACATAGTTCACCGTCTCGCGCACAATCTGTTCGTCTCGTGACTCATGCGAGAGCAACCACATGTGGAGATAGACACGGGTGAGAAGAGCCTGGTCGTACAGCATCTTCTCAAAGTGGGGGACAAGCCATTTCTCATCAACGCTGTACCGAGAGAATCCACCGCCGAGATGGTCGTACATGCCACCAGCAGCCATTGCATCGAGCGATGTTCGAACTTTCTCCACGAGTGAGTTGTCTCCGTTCAACAAAAAGACCCGTAAGAGAAGATCGAGAGCAAAGGTGGAGGGAAATTTTGGTGCGCCACCGAATCCGCCCCACGTTGCGTCGAATGATGATTGGAGAGCACCAATGGTGGTGGAGACAAGTTGTCGCGCATCAATCTGCTCTGCTGGTGCCACATGTGCGGTTCTTCCGATTGCTTCGAGAAGGGCCTCCACATTTTGTTGAAGATCGTCACGACGGTTCTTCCACGCATCGTCCACCGCTTCCATGAGTTTCACAAAAGTGTCTCGCGGGTAGTACGTGCCACCATAAAACGGCTCGCCATCTGGAGTGCAAAACACCGTCATGGGCCATCCACCGCGACCGGTGAGTGCTTGCACGGCATCCATGTACACGGCATCGACGTCTGGGCGTTCTTCTCTGTCCACCTTCACATTGATGAAGAGGCGATTCATGACTGCGGCAGTGTCGGCGTCTTCAAAACTTTCGTGTGCCATCACGTGGCACCAGTGGCAAGCAGAGTAACCCACAGATAACAAGATGGGTTTTCCGGTATCGCGGGCCGCAGCGAATGCATCTTCTCCCCACTGATACCAATCAACGGGATTGTCTTTGTGTTGCCGAAGGTAAGGCGACGATGCGTTGGCGAGATGATTCACGGAAGCATTATGCGCCCATGGCGTGATAACCGCCATCGACGTGAATGATTTCTCCCGTTGTTGCTGGGAACCAATCAGACATCAGTGCCAAAACAGTCTTTGCAACTGGAGTGGAGTCTGTGACGTCCCAACCGAGAGGTGCGCGCTCATCCCAGACATCTTCAAACTTCTTGAACCCGGGGATGGATTTTGCTGCCATCGTCTTGATGGGCCCGGCAGCGACCAAGTTGCAACGAATTCCGCGTGGGCCGAGGTCTTTGGCGAGGTAGCGGTTGGTGGCTTCAAATGCTGCCTTGGCAACACCCATCCAGTTGTAGGCGGGCCATGCAACGGTGTTGTCGAAGTCCAGTCCAATAATGGTGGAACCTGGCTGCATTAGTGGCAGGAATGCATCTGCCATGGTCTTTAGCGAGTACGCCGAAATTTCCATGGCCACTGCGACATCGCTCCACTGTGCAGCCAAGAAGTCGTCTCCCAGACACACTTCTGGCGCAAAACCAATTGCATGAAGAACTGCATCAACACGACCAAGGGTTGATTTCACTTGTTCACGCACTGAGTCAACGTGTTCGGGTTTTGTGACATCAAATTCGAACACTTCAACTGGGGTGTCGAGCCTTCGTGCAGTTCGTTGTGTGAGCGAGAGTGCTCGACCAGCGCCGGTGAGCACAATTTCGGCTCCCTCCCGTTGCGCAAGCTGCGCCACGCGAAAGGCCAGTGAGGCGTCGGTGAGTACGCCTGTGACCACAATTTTCTTGCCATCAAGAAGTCCCATAGTTATGACCGTAGTTCGGTAGGGGTCCATGTGTAAGGCTCTACAGAATGCGTATTGGAATTCTTGGCGGTACTGGTCCTGCAGGAAGTGCACTTGGGGCACGTCTTGCGTCTGTTGGATATGAAGTGGTCATCGGTTCGCGCTCCAAGTATCGAGCCCTCGAAGCGTGCGATTCCGTGAAGGCAAAGTGGCCAGATCTGAATCTCAACCTTCATGCTGGCGACAACGATGCGGCATCAGCCTGCGATGTTGTTGTTTTGGCAACCCCATGGGACGGTGCTGCAACGACTGCGCAAGAGCACATCAATCTGTTGGCGGGCAAGGTCGTCATCAGTATGGCCAACGCATTGGTTCGCGTGGGCCATGAGTTCCAGCCACTGCTCCCTCCACGAGGAAGTGTGGCTGCACACGTGCAGGCCGCTGTTCCGCAGTGTCGGGTGGTTGCAGCATTTCACCATCTTCCTGCGACTGAACTGGGCCATCTTGGAGATCCCATCGACTCGGACGTTCTCATTTGTTCGGACGATCCCGAAGCAACGCGCATCGCAATGGAAATTACGGCACACATTCCGGGCTGTCGACCCCTCGACGCTGGCGAGTTATCAAATGCCACAGCAATTGAAGCGTTCACAGCAGTTCTGTTGCAGTTGAACGTTCGTTACAAGACTCGTGTTGCGCCCAAGTTGACAGGAATCAAGCGAGATCCACGGGCTCAGGCGTAATACATGTCTATGAGGTTGTACGACACGGCTCGTCGGGAGATTGTTCCGTTTACTCCTGATGAAACAGTATTGATGTACACCTGTGGCATTACTCCGTACGATGCCACTCACTTAGGGCACGCTTCAACGTTTCTGGTGTACGACATTCTGCAGCGACGCCTCATCGATCTTGGGCACACTGTTCGATGTGTTCGCAACGTCACAGATGTTGATGATCCGCTGTTTGCAAAGGCACGTGAGCTTGGAGTGCACTATCTCGATCTTGCTGCAGGCGAGGAGGCGCGCTTCAACCGCGATATGGACGCACTGAACGTGTTGCCGGTGTACAGCACTCCACGCGCTTCGTCAGCAATCTCTGACATTCGTGGCTTCATCGGAATGGTGCTCGATCGCGGATTCGCATACGCCGCTGGCGGTTCGGTGTATTTCGATGTCACAAAGTTTCCATCGTTTGGTGATGTGTCGCATTATTCAAATGAACAAATGATCGAGTTCGCTCGCCAGCGTGGTGGCAATGTCGACGATCCACACAAGCGAAATCCTCTCGACTTTGTTCTTTGGCATCCCTCAGCGGAAGACGAACCATCGTGGGATGCTCAGTGGGGCGCTGGTCGTCCTGGTTGGCACATTGAATGTTCTGCACTTGCACTGCGCGAACTAGGAACCACTATTGATTTGCACGGTGGTGGAAGTGATCTCATCTTTCCGCATCATGAATGCGAGCGCGCACAGTCGGAGGCTGCAACGGGAGAGATTTTCGTCAAGCATTGGATGCACGTTGCAATGGTGTTCAAAGATGGCGAGAAAATGTCGAAGAGCCTGGGCAATTTGGTGTTTGTGGATGCGCTTCGTACAGAGTGGGATCCGAGAAGTATTCGTCTTGGCATTATCGAGCACCACTACCGAAACGAGTGGGAATGGGACGAGACTCTCATGCCTCGAAACCACGACCGATTGGTCTCATGGAAAGCGTCCATTGGTGGTCAAGCTTCGTCGCTGCTCGAGGAGGTCCGCGCATGTCTTGATGACGACCTCGATACTCCTGGTGCGCTCGCCGCCATCGACCGTGCGGCCGCAGCAGGGACAGATGTGACGGATAGCGCAACACTCCTTGGCGTTGATTTATCCTTGCCAATTGGGCCGCGCTGACATCTTTGTTAACCATTTGTCAAGAATTCGTATCTCCCGTTTCAGAGTGCTGAATTTGGGTCTATTGTCTGCCGTACATGAGGCGCAAAAACGACGGTGAGGGTGATGTAGAAGCATCGGCAGCTCTACCTGGAACCGGTCGTGCCCAAATTCGTGCTCGACGAGTCATCAAGCCCATGTTGGGAAAGTTATGGAACGTCACGATTGACGGATTAGAGAACATTCCCTCTCACGGACCGGCCATCTTGTGTCCTAATCACATCAGCTTTTTTGATTCTGTATTCACCATGGTGTACGCGGGTCGGCAAATAAGTTTTGTTGGTAAAGCCGAATACATGGATTCGTGGAAGACAAAGCATCTATTTCCCGCTTTAGGCATGATTCCCATCGACCGTTCAGGCGGATCGAAAAGTGAAGGTGCATTGATTGCCGCTGAACAAGTCCTTCGTCGCGGAGAATTATTCGGCATTTATCCTGAAGGCACTCGTAGTCGTGACGGAATGTTGTACAAAGGCCACACGGGAGCTGCGCGACTCGCATTCAAAGTTGGTTGCCCCATTATTCCGGTTGGCATCATCGGTACTCGTGAGATCCAACCGCCCGACACATTCTTTCCAAAAGTTGGTTTGGACTGTGTCGTAAAATTTGGAAAGCCACTCCTCCCAGAGCGTTATCTCGAACGTGGCGACGATCACCTCATGTTGCGCGAGATGACCGATGAGTTGATGTTTGAAATTCGAGAACTCACTGGGCAGGAATACCGAAATGTGTATGCCACGAAGAAGGCCGAAGCACTTCCCACCGATACTGCAGTTGTGGGACAGGGATAATCGCCGCATAAAGGACAGCATGTCCACTTGGCCGACTCCGTAGAATAAGGAGTCCATGGCTGATATCTCTGTGCTTCTACCCGACGGATCTGCTCGTTCAGTTCCAGAAGGGTCCACCGTTGCCGATGTTGCAGCGTCAATTGGTTCACGTTTAGCAAAGGCCGCTTTGGCCGGAACGTTGAACGGGGTAGAAGTGGATTTAAACGCCACTGTGCACGCTGGTGCCACAGTGTCTGTCATCACCGCCGACTCCGATGCGGGTCGCCACGTCTTGAGACACTCGACGGCTCACGTCTTGGCACAGGCTGTTGTTCAATTATTTCCAGGCGCCCAGTTCTCCATCGGGCCAGCAATTGAAGACGGTTTCTATTACGACTTCGAACTTCCAGGTGGTCGTACCTTCTCGGACGACGATCTGGCAGCAATTGAAGAACAGATGCGCGCCATCATGAAGGCCAACCAACCATTTGTGAGATCAGAACTCCCAGCCGAGGATGCCTTGCAACTGTTCGCTTCACAGAAGTACAAGTGCGAGATTATTCAACGTGTTACATCAGGTGCAGCCGACGGCAATGATGCCGGTGAAGTCGGAGACGCTGGAACCATCAGCCTGTATCGCAACTCGGACGAGTTTGTCGATTTGTGTCGCGGTCCTCATGTTCCAAGTACGTCACGTCTTGGTCACTTTGCATTGATGAAAGTTGCTGGTGCTTACTGGCGCGGCAATGAAAAGGGTCCAATGCTGCAACGCATCTACGGAACCGC
>JBIIJW010000064.1:0-7235 GCA_044233525.1 Ilumatobacteraceae bacterium
TCGGTGGTGATGGTGGTGCGGTCGATGTATTCGGTGTCGCCGAATCGAACGCTGAGCGGAACAATGGTGATGCCGAGGGCGTCGGCCATGTCTTGCGGAAGGTCGCAGGAGGAGTCGGTAACAATTCGTACAGTCATTGCTGTGAAACCGTAGTCGGATTCGCTGCCTTCAAGCGTGCGCGACGCCAATGCGACCACCACCACGCAAGAATGATGAGCAAGAGAGAAATGCTCACCAACTGGCCAAGTCCATCAATGGCGTTCACGTTCGCGGTGATGTTGATGTACGGGACTACTTCCAGATTGCCCGTGGGTGTGGTGACTCGCACGGCAATGGGGAATCGACCATTTGTCCTGGTACCGGCAGCAACTTCTAGCTCTGTTGTGCTTCCTGCAGCTAGCGAAACAACGCGGACCGCTTGGGACAATTGCAGTTTGGCGCTCGACATTTGAACTTTGACCGACAACTGCTGGTCTGAATCGTTTCGAAGCTGAATACGAATGGCCCCTTGGCGTCCCGAGAGCGTGATGGACCCCGGGGTTGTCACGGTGACAGCACCACGGGTGGCGGCTAATTGGGCGCGAAGACCCGCGATGTACTCGTTTGGATCTGAAATAGCGGAGGATTCTCCGAGAGCCAGAAGTGACTGCCATAAAGCCCGGCGAGGGTCGGCCTCGTCGGTCATTGACGCGGTGGCGGTGTATTCGGCGCGAGCAACAGCAATGCCAGCAGCCCGAGTGTTGCCGCGGTGGTTGGTGACCGAGGGGAAGTTGATCGCTGGTGTCTCTGCGTTGACTGTTTGTGGAGCCGCAAGGTCGGTGGCAGAGAAACCAATCAATAGCCGCGCAGCTCGTTCAACAGCTCCAGTCTCAAGAAGGGTTCCCGTGGGGGTCGACACGATGAGCCGAAGTGATTCTGCAGTGTGGCCATTGGCCAATAAATCGTCCCGCTCCGTCATGAGCTCTGCAATGGCACGATGGGCCGCGGTGGTGTCATTTTTGGCAGAGAGCGTGCGAGCAATGCCAGCATCAACCGACACCACGGACACGAACTCAGATGCAGTTCCATCTGGTCTGCTGAGAATTCCAAGAGGAGCTTCGCTCGTGACTCCTCGTTGTGCGGCCGGAGTGACAATGATGGAAACCATTCCCGCAGTGCGGAGAAGATCAACGCCGGCAGAACTCAGAGGATGTGTTGCCCACCATGTTCCACGCTGAAGCGGTACGCCAGGAAGAATTCGATTCAACGTTGCTTCGCCAAATCGAACTTGATCGATGAATTCTTTACCTCGATCAATCGCAGCAAATAAGGACGGATCAAGTGTGGCAAACGAACTAATGGGAATAGTGCGCGTACGAAGAAGATCATGAAGCTGGGCGAGCAGTGCAGCGTCTTGCGGGTCGACCGAAAGGGACAAAGCATTCACAATCTCGGGCTGTACCGACACAGTGAGCGCTCTGTTATATGTCGACAGCAAGGAGATGAATTGTCTTACTTCTGCGCGCTCTTTTTCTGTGATGTTGAGAGACCCATCTGGCTGCATTGAAACCATTGGAGCAAGGCGAACCGCAATGGATGCGGTGACAGCAGGAACTTCACTGTTTGTATCTCGTTTGTAAACAAACGTTAGAGCGCGTGCAACGGGAACATCCGGTGAAACCGTACGAAGAATGACGCTGACGGGATAGACACCTTCAAAGGGAATAGTGAGAGATTGTGCACTATTTGTTGAAGAACTAAACGGAATTGTGACGATGTAGCCACCATCAGCTGCTCGTGCGAGTCGGCGCAACGGAGCAGTAAATGTGTCGATAATTGCAGCTTCTGCATCTTCGTTTGCAATTGATTGAAATGACGTTCTGGATGCGATTCTGCGATGAACGCGCACATCAACGAATGCTTGTCGCGTTGACACATTGTCTGGCAGTTGAAAAACGAAACGACCGCGCGTGAACGATGTGATGAGAAATGGCTGTTCAGAAATGGTGATGCGTGGAAGATCAACTTGCGGAGCTGCAGACACATCGGACACTGGAAGTGATGTGACTACAAGAGCACATACGGCAACAGCACTTCGAAGGAGCACCCGAATCACAGTTGGTACTCCAGAACAGATAATCCATCTGGCAGTTTTTGGAATCCAAGCGCATGATAAAGACCCAATGCAGATGTGTTGGTTGTTTCTGTGTTGACAACGGTGGTGCTGCAACCTTGCTTGTAACTCCACTCAAGTGATTTTGCAACTAGCCGAGATGCAACGCCGGTGCGACGGGCCGCAGGATGCACCGCAAGCCGCTGAATGAATCCGGTGCTGTGGGATGCACCCACCAGCACGAATCCATCAATTGAGTTCTTATTCTCTGACACAAACAGCCGGTATTGGTGGGTGGCCTGCATGGCATCTTGAATGTCTTCCCACGACATATTCCATGGTGCAGGAAACGACATTTCGTCAATGCGAAGAATTTCCAGCAATTTCTGTGTTGGTCGATGTCGCCGTCCAGAGCGAAGAGCTCGCGGAGCAACGTCGCGAGGAATCTGAAAGGAGGGTGTTTCGTGGTGAGCCGCCGACAGAACAACAAGATCTTGAATGGCCGTGAACCCCGCTTCTTCCAATGGGGTAGATAGCGCAGGGGTCAGAGCACTTGTTCGAACGCGCTCGTAGCCCCAGTGTTTTGCGGTGGTGAGCCATTGCTGTAAATCACTATGGCCTGGGCCGACTGAGTCAGTTGCAGTAATGAGGAGAAAAGCGCAACCAGGGTCGCCAGACCATGGGCGAAGCCGAGCCCGCAACGTGTTTGACCACATCACTCCCATGCCCGGGCCTTGTTCCACCATGTTCACCCTCAAGACGGTAGTGCCCGCCCACTTTCTATGGAGAGTGTCGCCCGTGCGCACCTCTATATATGGTCAACAAAGAGGGTCATTCGGTGCCTAGCCTTAGTTCGCCCGTGAGTGAATCGCCCACGGGGCGCCCACACACCATGATTCCACCCCGTTTTGCCCCTGTTCTTGAGGAAATGGCCCCACTCGCCCAGCATTTTCGCCAGGCGGGTCATCGGCTGTACCTCGTGGGTGGGACGGTCCGCGACCTTCTGATGGGGGATGCCACGACGGCTATCGACCCCTCCACCATGGATTTTGACGCCACCACCACCGCGCGGCCTGAAGAAATCAAGAAAATCGTGTCCGACATCGCAGATGCGGTGTGGACCCAAGGGGAGAGGTTCGGCACGATCGGGTTAAAGATTGGCGACCGCGTGTACGAGATCACCACGCACCGCGCCGAGGCCTATTCACCCGATTCACGCAAGCCCGAAGTGGTGTTTGCCGACGACATCGAAAAAGATTTGTCGCGTCGGGATTTCACCATTAATGCACTTGCACTCGAGATCACCAGTGATTCACCAACGTTGGTTGATCCCTTCGGTGGTGCAGCAGATCTCATGACGCGCACTTTGCGCACACCGCTCTCACCGGAAGAATCATTTGCAGATGATCCGTTGCGCATGCTGCGAGCAGCTCGATTTATTTCACAACTTGGCGTCACACCAGATCCTGCCATCACTCTTGCGGTCACAGCAATGGCAGATCGTTTATCAATTGTGTCAGCCGAAAGAATTCGAATTGAGTTCGACAAGTTGATGACAACAGATTCTCCAAGTGCTGGCCTGTGGTTTTTAGTGGACACGTGCTTGGTTGATCATTTTCTTCCTGAGTTGCGGTTGATGCGTTTGGAGCAAGATCCCATTCATCGTCACAAAGATGTACTCACGCACACGCTTGCAGTTGTTGAAAATGTTCGTGCCGATGCACGACCAAATTTTGATTTCCGAATCACACGACTGGCCGCGCTGTATCACGACATTGGAAAACCTCGCACGCGCGGATTCAAAGAAGGCAAAGGCGTTACGTTTCATCATCATGAAGTTGTTGGTGCACGCATGACGCGTGAGCGCATGAAGGAAATGAAATATCCGAACGAAGATATAGCTGCTGTGTCTGAACTAGTAGCAATTAGTGGGCGTTTCCACACATATCAAATGGGTTGGACAGATTCGGCCGTTCGTCGTTACGTACGAGACGCAGGTCCGTATTTGTCAGAACTAAACGTGTTAACTCGTTGTGACTGCACAACGCGAAACGAAAAGAAAGCAAGGCTTTTGTCTCGTCGTATGGACGAAATGGAAGAACGCATTGCAGAAGTAATGGAACGCGAAGAACTTGCAAGTCTGCGTCCTGAAATTGATGGTCAAGGCGTGATGGACCTGTTGGGTGTTCCTGCCGGACCAATTGTTGGTGCAGCGCTTGAGTTTCTCATGGACGTTCGTTTAGAAGAAGGAATTCTTGGCGAAGAAGTTGTGACCGAGCGATTGAAGTCATGGTGGAAAGAAAACGAATCACGTTCGTCTTCTTTGCGGCCGACACGCCGCATTAATCGCGGCTAGTTCACTTACGAACCAAGTTTGCGTGCACGAACGACAAGTGTCGACGGCGCAACCGCATGTGGTTGATGAAGTGGCGTTAGTTCATGCATGACATCGATGGTGAAGTTGGCACGCTGCAACGCCATCGTGAGTTCCCCAATTGTTGGTGATAAGTCACCGTAACGTCGGCGCGCAACAGGATCATTTCCTTCAAACACCATGGACATCGGATGAGGAAGCGCAAACACAAAGCCCGCTTCTGGTCGCAATACTCGGTGAACTTGTCTGAATAGCCGCGCAATGTCTGAATTGACATCGATGTGATGAACACACACCGCCAAGTCAACGGCGGCGTTCATGAGGAACCCCAAATCGGCCAGGGCGCCTTCATGAAATTCAACGACGACGTCTGAGTTGCGTGCAGCTTGGCGTGCGCGCTGAATATTGTCGCGAGATTCATCAATGGCGAGGCTTCGGGCGCCTCTTTGGGCCATGGCCACACTGTTTGGAACCGTGCCAAATAAGCCAAGCTCCAGAACTCGCTTCCCTTTGACGTCTCCGCACACCCGTAATTCATCGTCGTTGTAGACCGATGCGCCAAAGGAAATGGCACGGCCATCTGTGACAACTGATGCGGGGTCTGCCATAGGCGAATCTTATGACTATCTTGAAGGCTCATGGGTTTCTCCGTTGACATGTTGAGAGGTGACGTCGGAGTTGTCGACCATCAACTGTCTCGTCGCGCCCTCATTAATGAGGTGAAGCGTGGCCGCGTCAGTCGTGAGTCGGTCTGCGATGCGCACCCAGAACTCATTCGCGCTGCAAAACATTTGGGAGAACCATCGAAGACCACATGTCCCATTTGCGAAGAGACCAACGTTGTTCTTGTTACGTATGTCTTCGGGCCCGGTTTGCCGAAACATGGCAAATGCGTCACCGATCGAAAAGACATCGAGAAGCTTCAGCAAACAGGCCATGAGTACGCCGCCTATGTAGTGGAAGCATGTACCGAGTGCCGATGGCACCATCTCCTTCGCGTTCTCCCAGTTTCGGGCCGGCCTCGTCGCCGAGCCTCGCGCTCAGACGCTGCCCAGTAAGGATTTCCTCGTTTCATCAAGGCGGGTGCACATGAGCCCGTTAGGCAAAGAATCCATGTCTGACCCACCCCTGTGGGATGGTGCCACCAAGCAGATACGCTCTCGGGGTCATATTCACCCTGCTCCAAACATGGGGCCCCGAGGTCGTAACTCGGGTCCGAAGGGAGGTCACACGCAATGCGTGCTTACGAACTAATGGTCATTATCAGCGGCAAGCTCGAAGAGAGCAACGCCCATGGTTGGCTGAAGTCCATCTCGACATCCATCACCTCAGTTGGTGGTTCGGTCCACGGCAATCCTGAATGGTGGGGCAAGCGTCGTCTTGCATATCCCATCCAGAAACAGGATGACGGCTACTACGCAGTGTTCAACATCGTTGCTCCTGCTGGTGCACTCGACGAAGTGGAGCGCGGTTTCCGCCTCTCCGACGACGTCCTTCGCCACAAACTTCTTCGTCTTCCAGACGATGAAGCAGCCCGCCGCGGAATGGTGTCGGCGGCTTAGTCCGCCTCCATTGAGCCCTCTGCTCCCACTCACCACTTCATAGAAGGAGCCACCACTATGGCCGAAAACTCAGTCACCCTCGTTGGAAACCTCACCCGAGATCCAGAACTTCGCTTCACCACTGGCGGGAAAGGCGTTGCCTCTTTTGGTCTCGCTGTGAACCGTCGCTACCAAGTGAATGGCGAATGGCAAGACCAAACCTCATACTTCAACATCGTTGCATGGGGTCAGCTTGGCGAAAACGCTGCATCATCACTCACAAAGGGAATGCGTGTTGTTGTTTCCGGACGCCTGGAACAGCGCGAATACCAAAACCGTGAAGGCGAAAAGCGCACCGCTATTGAAATCAATGCCGATGAAATCGGACCCAGCCTTCGTTGGGCCACCGCATCAATCGAGCGTAACCCTCGCGGCGAAGGCGGCCAGGGCGGCAATTTCGGTGGCGGCAACCGCGGCAACTCTGGTGGCAACACCGGCGGTGGCGGCGAATATTTCCCATCCGACGAAGAACCTTTCTAACCAATCCCACTTCCCCTGATACAAGGACCCCACAATGACTAGCAAGAAGAACAAGCTGCGTAACGCACGCGAGCTAAACCGCAAGTTCAAGAAAAAGGCAAACCCACTCGCAGCTGAGAAGGTTGTCTTCATCGACTACAAAGACGTCAGCCTGTTGCAGCGCTTCATGACCGATCGTTCAAAGATTCGTGGTCAGCGCATGAGCGGCACCAACGTTCAGCAACAGCGTGAACTCGCTACTGCAATCAAGAACGCTCGCGAAATGGCATTGTTGCCATACACCAAGCGCACCGTGTCAACACGTGCACCTCGCCCAGGCAAGGAAGGCCGTGAAGATGAGAGCACCTTGGAGATGCCAGAGCAGCCCATCACTTCTGAGTACGCAAACCTCAGCGATGACGACGACACCACCACAGACGTAGCTACCGACGAGGTAGTCGAGAGTGCAGAAGAGGCCTGAGATGAACGTAATTCTTCGTGAAGACATTGCTGGCGTCGGACGCCGCGGCGACATTGTCACCGTTGCAGACGGCCATGCACGTAATTATCTCTTGCCACGCGGTCTTGCACTTGTTGCAACCGATGGCGCAGTCAATCAGGCAAACGCAATGCGTCGTGCGCGTGACCTGCGCGAGGCAGCAGATCGTGACTCAGCTCGCACTGTTGCAGAGGCGCTCACATCAAAGAC
>JBIIJW010000065.1:0-7143 GCA_044233525.1 Ilumatobacteraceae bacterium
CACGTCTTGAACGAGACCCAACCCCACTTGATGGAATTCGTACAGATATTCCAAGCACGGTGATACACGTCATTCACAAAATGCTTCGACGT
The DNA here is from genome assembly GCA_044233525.1 of Ilumatobacteraceae bacterium. Lineage (GTDB taxonomy): Bacteria > Actinomycetota > Acidimicrobiia > Acidimicrobiales > Ilumatobacteraceae > UBA2093. The sequence goes on from JBIIJW010000065.1 coordinate 93, forward strand.
AAACCCGAAGCTCGTTATGCGAATTGTCTCGAAGTGGTGCAAGCACTCGACGATGCAATGAAGAACTTGCACGACTCAATCACTCCTGTTGCCGGCACCACACCTTCAATGCCGCGCGTACGGACAGATCCAATTGACCCACTGGTGCCGCAAAAACCCCCGCGAACACTGTCTTCTGTGCCAGACCCAGCAACGCCAACACGTGAACCACGACCTATTCGAAAAGACAGCACGCCGCGTGGAACGAATCGTTCAAAGAACGCATTGCCCAACACGCGTCGCACATCAACGAAGCGAAACTACATCCCGGTTGCATTCTTGCTACTCCTTGCGCTCATCATGTCTGTGATGTTGTGGCGAGGACTACAAAACACCAGGTCCGCCACAACAATTGTTGACAATGTTGAAGTTGGACCCGTCAGCCTTGTTGGAATTCGCAGTTACGACCCAGGTGGCGACGATCAGCAAGAGAATGAATCGCTGATTCCGTTGTTGCAAGACAACAATCCCGCCACGATGTGGACAAGTGTCTGTTACGGCAACAAATACTTTGGCTCTAAGGGTGGCGTTGGAATTGTTTTGCAATTGTCTGGCGTTGGGCTTGGCACCGTCGCCTCAAATTTCACCAACGGTCCATGGAACGCAGAGGTGTATGTCTCCACCGCTGAAGTAGTTCCAGCAACTCTTCCCGAATGGGGCTTGCGTGTTGGAACCGCAAATTCATCAAAGCCGGGCATTGCAACATTTGATGTAAAGACGCCGGCACGCAATGTATTGATTTACCTACGCGAGATGGGTCGCAGCCCAAATTGCAGCAACAAGAATCCATACCAGTCAATGATCTCTGATCTCTCGTTCACGTCGGCGAAGTGAGTCACGACGAATTACTTGTCCGTCGCGCACAGCGTGGCGATCAGAAAGCAATTGATTCTCTCCTCAGAGAAAACTATGACGTTGTGCGCGCGGTGTGTCATCGGATCATCATTAATTCGGCAGATGCAGACGACGCAACTCAAATGGCCTTGATTGCAATTGTTCGCGCATTGCCAGCCTTTGATGGACGCTCAAAATTTTCAACGTGGGTGTATCGCATTGCAACAAATGCCGCACTCGACGAACTTCGTCGCATTCGTCGGCGCGCAATTCCTCATGACGATGACACCTTTGCGTCGCTTCCGGTGGCCGACGGCGTTGGCGCAGTTGACGCACAACTCGACGTGTCTGCGGCATTGGCGCAGGTTCCAGAAGAGTTTCGTGTCGTTCTCGTCCTTCGCCATATTGCTGACTTGGAATACGACGAGATTGCTGTGATTCTTGAAATACCCGTCGGAACCGTTCGATCGCGCCTCTCGCGTGGTCGGGCCCAACTATCAGCGCTACTTGGGAACCCAGGTGGTGCGCATGAACGTCATATCCCTGATACCGGAGGTCAGTCGTGAGCGATTTTGAAGAACTTGACCCCTCCATCGAAAAAGCGATGCGTCATATTCCGCCTGCATCAGCAGCAACAAGAGATGCCCACATTGCAGCGGCACTTGCTGAAGCCCTTCCGCAACGTCGGTCTACTGTTGGGTTCATGAACCACAGAGCGCGTGCACTCGGAGCAGTGGCCGTTGTCCTCGTCCTTCTCCTGAGTGGAGTTTCTGTCTTCACTGGGGGCACCACCCCTAGCAACAACATCGCCACGCCAGACACCACCATGCCCGTGAAGGCCGGAACAAGCTGTTCACAAGAACTGTCCAGTCAGATGAGTAACAAAGACGATGTCAAGGAGTTCACCCATAACGGAGCGGCGTTTGCGGTGATCATGCGTGATGACAAAGTCGACGTGTATCCGTCTACTCCGCCCTGTTCCACCCTTGGCGCTCTTGAATACCGTGACGCCCTCGCCGCCCGCGATACTGAGACATCGCAGTCAGGCGGTACATCTGTCTGTAGTTACACCACCGAACCAATTGCTCGCTTTGCAGATTCGGCCTCAGGAGATTCATACAATCTCGTACTTGTTCAAACAGATAGTGGCCTCAGCATGCACTTTGAAGACCGCTGCGACTCCCCCATCGCCTCTTTGGACTTGCCGTAGTCGTTGTTCGAAGTGCGCGCACTGCGCGCCGTTAGGCTGAACCCATGGTGTCTAACCCTCTCACCGACCCCGAATGGGCGGATCGCACAGTCGACTTCATCGACCGTGTGGTGGGCACCATCCGTAAGTACACCACCCAACCTCTCGTCACCACGGCGCGCGGCATTGTGTTTGGCCTTTTGGCCTCCTTCGGCATCATCACTGGGTTAGTGCTGTTGCTCATCGGCCTCGTTCGCGGGCTTCAAGCAGCACTCGGTGCACTTGTTAGCCACGAAGTGTCGGTGTGGTTGTCGTATTTCATTCTCAGCGCCGTGTTCCTTGTGATTGGAATTGTGCTGATGCGCAAGCGCTACACCCCGAAAGAAGATCTCTAAATGAGTACTGCACGCAAAGTCATCATCATTGGAAGCGGTCCTGCTGGTCTCACCGCAGCCATCTACACCGCCCGCGCATCGCTTGAACCGTTGGTCATCGAAGGTGAGCCAAGTAGTACCAGCGACCAGCCAGGTGGCCAATTGATGTTGACAACCGAAGTTGAGAACTTTCCTGGGTTCCCCGAAGGAATCATGGGGCCAGAGCTCATGGGCAACTTCCGAGCACAAGCACAACGCTTTGGTGCAGAGATGATGACCGAGAAGGTCACCAAGGTGGATTTCTCGTCGAAGCCCTTCAAAGTGTGGATTCGCGAGACGGAATACTCTGCCGAATCAATCATCGTTGCCACCGGCGCACAGTCGCTGATGCTCGATCTGCCACGTGAAGGCGAGCTCATTGGCCACGGCGTTTCCACGTGTGCAACGTGCGATGGATTCTTCTTCCGGGGCCACGACATTGCGGTCGTTGGTGGCGGTGACAGCGCCATTGAAGAGGCCAGTTTCCTCACCAAGTTTGCATCGAAGGTGTACCTCGTTGTTCGTCGCGACGCATTGCGCGCATCTCGCATCATGCAGCAACGAGCTTTGGACAATCCGAAGATTGAGATTCTGTGGAACTCGCGCGTCAGCGAATTGCATGGTGAGGGCACGCTGAGTGGTGTCACCATCACAGACACGGTCACAAACGAGACGCGTCCGTTGGCCGTCACCGGGTTGTTCATTGCAATCGGACACAAGCCAAACACAGGCCTTTTCACCAACATCTTGGACATGGAAGATTCGGGTTACTTGTTAACGCGCGAAGGCTCCACATACACCAATGTTCCTGGCGTCTTTGCTTGCGGTGACGTGCAAGACCACACATATCGCCAAGCAATCACCGCTGCGGGCTCTGGCTGCATGGCGGCCATTGATGCCGAGCGTTGGCTTGAGTCGCAGCACTAGGACATTGTTGTGATCCGCATTGGCGTCATTGCGGTGTCCGATAGAGCGTCGGCGGGGAAATACGAAGATCGTGGCACCCCCGCTCTTGTGTCCTACCTCGAGAGAACCATTGTCACCGAGCACATCTGCATCGCACGCCTCATTCCTGATGAAACAGATCTCATCTCCGACACCATTGTTGAACTCATCGATGGTGAAGGTTGCTGTCTCGTTCTCACCACTGGGGGAACTGGCCCTGCGCCCCGTGATGTCACCCCCGAAGCCACCGAAGCCGTATGTGACCGCATTATTCCTGGCTTTGGCGAGCTCATGCGTCGCATCTCGCACGCCATCATTCCCACGGCCATTCTCAGTCGTCAACTGGCAGGAACTCGTGGTTCTTCTCTCATCATCAATTTGCCTGGCAGTCCAAAAGCCATTGCGGAATGTCTCGACGCTGTCCTTCCGGCGGTACCCGACTGTGTCGATCTCATTGGTGGTCCACGCATCGACGTGATTGAGTCGCTGAACGCCTGGCGCCCTCCCTCTTCTTGAGAACAACGGCAGTAAAGTGTGGTGAGACGAAAGGACACCGCAATGGCTGCCGGAATCATCACTCTCACAAGTGCAACATTTGACGAAACCGTCAACAGTTCTTCAACACCAATTCTTGTCGACTTTTGGGCCGAATGGTGTGGCCCCTGCAAGCAAATCGCGCCGATTCTCGAAGAGATTGCTGGCGAGAAAGCTGGTCGCATTGTTATTGCAAAACTGAACGTAGACGACCACGGCGATATTGCCGGACGATTCAACGTCATGAGCATTCCCACCATGTTGTTGTTCGACAAAGGCGAGATCAAAACAAAGATCGTTGGCGCAATGCCAAAGAGCCGCATGTTGTCGGAGCTCGAGCCATTTCTTCCGATTTCTTAATCGGTCCGGGCCACCGCGGCCCTGCAGTTCGCGAACTTCAACGAAAGCTTTCTGCTGCAGGTTTTCTTGCACCGGGTTCCGCTGAAGACTCGAATTTTTGTGCGCGCACGCATGCTGCCCTCTTAGCTTTTCAAGATTCTTACGGGTTGAAAACAACGGGAGAATGCGATGATCAAACGTGGTCTGCGTTAATTGAAACATCGTGGTCTTTAGGTGAACGGTTGCTTTTTTTGCGTTCTCCAAACATTCGCGGTGATGACGTTGCCGAGTTGCAATCGCTGTTGAATCGCCTCGGTTTTGATTCTGGTCGAGTGGATGGAATCTTCGGTCCGTTGCTTGTTCGCGCCATTTCAGATTTTCAAGCGAACATCGGAATTGAAAGTAACGGCATCTGCACACCAGAACTTGTTGATGTTCTACTTCGTATGAGTTTGCAAACCGGTTCAGGTCCTGGCATTGCAGTAGTGCGTGAAGGAATCGAACTGGAAACTCAGCATTCAGGCGATTCTGCACGAATTGTGATTGGTTACTTCCATGGTGGTGCAGCAATTGCTCATGCTGTGGTGAAGCGAGCAAAAGAACTACACCCGCTGATTACAACTGTTGATTCCGATGCATCAACACAAGCACAAACAGCAAATCGTTTTCTTGCAGAGGTGTATGTGGGGTTTGAAGTTAGTGATGAACCGTCATGCTCGTTGTCGTATTACGAGGTTCCGACATTCGTCAGTGTTGGTGGCCGCAATCTGGCGAAAAGAATTGCTGGCGCTCTGAACGACCGAGCACCTGAGTTGTCTATTCATCTACAAGGTGTTCGACATCCCATCTTGCGAGAAACCCGAATGCCAGCGGTGTTGTGCTCGATGGGGCCGTTGGACATTGTGGGATTGAAGACCTCAGCAATTTCGGCCGCTGTTGCCGATGCCATTGACGCGTGGCATGCAGACCCCACTGCCGAGATCTAGTTATCCACAGTCAGTCCACAGGTGTGGGAAACTTTAAACATTGAACCCCAACTTGAGGTTCAATGTTGTGGACAAAGTTACGCCGTTGAAATTTAGGCGTTACGACTCAGTCATTCGGCGGTAAATACGTTCGAGGTCGATGAGATCGGCGAAATCGATACTGATGCGGCCGCGCTTCCCGTTCATCGACACACCAACTTTTGTATCCAAAAATTCCGCCAAGAGGCTTTCCAATTCCAGCAGGCCGGCCGGCTTCAACGTTGAGGTGCCGCCGCCGCCAGAACCTCCAGAACCTCCGCCGGTGGAAGGAGAATTCCCTTTGACGGCTTCTTCCACTTGACGCACCGACCACTCTTCGCGAACCGCGGTGGCCGCCAGACTTTCCATCTGCTTGGTGTCTTTGCAGGCCAATAATGCGCGAGCGTGACCAGCGTGAAGTCGCCCATCGGCCAGGTAACCCTGAATTGACGCCGGCAGGGAAAGAAGACGGAGCGCGTTTGTGACCGCAGCGCGACTCTTACCCACACGCTTGGCAACCTTTTCGTGGGTGAGGCCAAAGTCGTCAGCAAGCTGCTGATACGCCGATGCTTCTTCCAATGCCGTGAGATCTTGGCGGTGAAGATTTTCCACCAGTGCTTGTTCTACTGACTCAAGTTGATTGATCTCGCGCACCACCACAGGCACTTCGGCCAGTTTGGCGCGCTGAGCTGCACGCCAGCGACGCTCCCCCGCAATTAACTGGAATGTTCCTGGTGACAGCTCGCGCACCAGCAGTGGTTGCAGAACGCCGATTTCTTTTATGGAGTTCGCCAAGTCGTTCAGCGAATCTTCGTCGAAATGAACTCGCGGCTGGTTGGGGTTCGGACTAATGGACGACGTTGGTACGTCGCGCAACGCCGATGCCGGCAACTCCACCGATGATGGAGTAGACGCTGGCGCAGGTTTACCTCCCGACGCAGGGGTGTCGGCGCGTTCTGTGGGGATGAGGGTGGAAAGACCCTTACCTAGCTTTCGGCGTTCGGCCATTGCTTAACTCCTTTGCCACTGCTCGATATGCCTTTGCACCCTTCGATGTAGATGCGTGCTTCAACACAGACATCTCCATTGATGGCGCTTCGGCCAATTTCACGTTGTACGGAATAACGTTCTTGAACACCTTGGTACCGAAGGCGCCGCGTAGTTCTGATTCCACTTCTTGCGACAACTTCTTGGCCGCCTCAGACATGGTCAACAAATAGTGGCCAATTTCGAGATCTGGGTTCAGAGCCTGACGGACTTGTCGCACTACGTCACTGAGGTCGCGAAGGCCTTCCAGGGCGAAGTATTGGCATTGGACCGGGGCCAGAATGGAATCGGCGGCCATGAAGGCATTCACCGTGAGACGACCCAAGGTAGGAGGGCAGTCCATCAAGATGTAGTCCCACTCGTCTCGACATGCGTCGATGGCGTCTTTCAAGCGAGGCTGAGGAAACATCTCGGCAACCAGTTGTGCCTCTACCTCAGCCAGCTGTTGACCCTTTGGCGCTGGTGCAACAAATAGGTTCTTTTCAGCAGTGGGCTCAACAATGGCATCCAGAGTCTCTTCGCGGCGAAGAACCTCGGCGATGGTGGGGGCGTCTTCGGGGATGTTGACACCCAAGCCAGATGACGCATTGCCTTGAGGGTCGAGGTCGATGATCAGTGTGCGGAAGCCCATTTCAGCCAGAGCAGCACCAAGATTGATGGCTGTGGTGGTCTTGCCAACGCCACCCTTTTGAAGAGAGATGGCAAGG
>JBIIJW010000066.1:0-7089 GCA_044233525.1 Ilumatobacteraceae bacterium
TGAGCCACATGGTGTCGTAGCCAAGTTGGTCAGCGGTGCGCGCCCATTCCACAAGATTGCGGTAGCACTCAATGACTGCGTCGTTCCCGTAGCGACGATCGGTGGGATTAATTGACGGGTCGCCTGCGTCTGGCATAGGGACAGTGCAGAAAAAGTTTGTGTCAACGCGCATATCTAGACGGTAGTCCAGCAAATGGCTACGGATATCTCTGTGGAGTGAACAAGTTGTAAAGAAGAACGTTTTACCAATGGCCTCGAGCTTGAAAGACATCTTTCAGGGCTCTGGTGTCGTCACTCATGACGCCATCGACGCCAAGGTCCAAAAGTCGTGCAATCTCAATGGGGTCATCAACGGTCCAGACATGAACTTGAATGCCAAGGTCGTGAGCACGTTCGACCAGTCTTTTTGTGGTGACGGGGATGGGCCCCTGCTTCACTGGAATCTGTGCGGCAAGTGCATGGTTGGACGGAGAGACAGGCACGCGTAAGGAACTATTGGCAACAAGCTTGGCCACTTCTTTGGGGCCCATTGATGTGCAGACGGCATCTCCAAATTCCTCTCGAACTCTCGCAAGTCGGGCATCGCTAAAACTGCCGATGCAGACACGATCAAGAATGTTTCGGTCTCTGAGTTTCGCTATGAGCGGTTCTAGGGCTGAGTCTGCTTTGCAATCAATGTTGATCCGAACATCGGGCCATTCATCGATTAAATCGTCAAGTAGTGGGATGGGGTCAGTTCCATCAATGCGTGCAGATGAAAGTTCGGCACGCGTGCTTCCGGCGATAGTTCTTTCCTCTCCACACGTTCTCTTGAGGTCGTTGTCGTGGAAAGCAACGAGAACTCCATCTGATGTGGCGTGAACGTCAGTCTCGATGTATCGATAGCCAAGATTGATGGCGTCTGCAAATGACCTCAGTGTGTTCTCTGGTGCTGCGGAGGTGCCTCCGCGATGGGCGAACGCAATTGGCCGTGTGTTGTCGAGATACGGGTGTTCTCTCATTAGATGGCGCGGCCAGCGGCTGCCCAGTATTCGTCTTTCAAGAGACGCTTGTAGAGCTTGCCAGTGGGATGGCGCGGTAATTCTGGACGGAAGTCAATGCTTCGTGGGCACTTGATATCGGCCAAGTTTGCTCGGCAGTACGCAATGAGTTCTTTCTCAAGAGCAGCAGCTTCCTCTGGGGTTGTTGGCATTGCAATCGGTTGAACGACGCCCTTGACTTCCTCGCCGAAGTCATCATTTGGAATACCGAAGATGGCGACGTCCACCACTTTTGGATGGTTGACAAGAAGATTCTCTGCCTCTTGCGGATAGATGTTCACTCCGCCAGAAATAATCATGAATGCTTTTCGGTCGGTGAGGTACAAGAAGTTGTCTTCGTCGAGATAACCAACGTCACCAAGAGTTGTCCATCCGCGCCCCTTTGGGTCACGTGACGACTTCGTCTTCTCTGGGTCGTTGTGATACTCGAACTGCGCTGTTCCCTCGAAAAAGACCGTTCCGGATTCACCAACGGGCAGATCGTTACCGTCTTCGTCGCAAATGTGGACAACCCCTTGAATTGCTGTCCCAACTGTGCCGGGATGGGCCAACCACATCTCGCTATTGCAGTAGACAAACCCGTTTCCTTCGGTTCCTGCGTAGTACTCGTGGATGATGGGTCCCCACCAATCAATCATTGCCCGCTTTGTTTGGGCTGGGCATGGTGCCGCAGCGTGAATTGCAACTTCAAGAGATGACACGTCGTACTTGGCGCGAGTGGCGGGATCTAATTTCAACATACGAATGAACATTGTTGGAACAAGTTGGGTATGTGTTGCCTTGTACTTCTCTGCAAACTTGATGTAGTTCTCGGCATCGAAGTGCTCCATGATGACGGTGGTTCCGCCTTTGACATGGACAGACATGTTGAATCGCAATGGAGCCGCGTGGTACAGAGGAGCTGGCGACAGGTACACCATGTCGTCTCGAAACTTGAACAAGAAGTCCGTGACGGCAACACCCAATCCTGCGGCAGTTCCAAGCGGTGTGCTGGGGAAATCACGGGAAATTCCCTTCGGCATTCCAGTTGTTCCACTTGAGTACAACATGTCGGTTCCGTCAACCATGTTCTCTAATGGTGTTGTAGATGCAGCACCCACAACATTCTCATACGAGTCGTAACCATCAACGGTTCCACCAATCATTAATCGAAGGTGGACATTTGGAATTTCATTCGAGATTTCAAGTGCTTGGTCTGCTTTGTACTTGGACGTGATGTAGGCCTTTGCGCTGCAGTCGTTGAGGATGTAGGCAAGTTCTGCGCGAGTGAGTCGGCTTGAGCATGCGGTGTAGACGAGTCCGGCGTAATGACAGCCCCAAATGACTTCCATGTACTTGGGGTTGTTTTCCATGCACAGCGCAACATGATCGCCAGGTTGGAGTCCGGCCGAACGCAGAACATTCGAGAGGCGAACTGCTCCTTCGTGTAGCTCGGCGTAGGTGATGATTTCGCCAGTCTCGGCGAAAATGACGGCGGGACGGTCGGGGGCTGTTTCGGCGTGAACTCCTGGGTACATGGCTACAAACTAGTGAATGACGCAGGTCACAATCACTACGGGGGTCCGTTGGCTCGCAGGAACAGTCGGTGGGGCTCTAACATTCGGGAATCTCGACCGTTAGGGGAAGTCATGAGTGTTTCAACGTCAACCATCGATGAAGTGCGTGTCAAAGAACTCGCCGAGGAGTTGCTGGCCGAGTTTCCGCCGAGCAAAGTGTCCGCCATTGAGTTTCTCGGTGCCCAGTTCGACAAGGGGCTTGCCTGGGTTCATTTTCCAGTCGGCCATGGCGGTCTCGGCGCCAACGCAAAACTGCAAAAGATTGTTAATGAGACGGTGTATGCCGCTGGCGCACCGAACCCAATGATGCGTAACCCAATTGGACACGGCATGTGCGGCCCAACGGTCGTGGAGTGGGGTAGTGACGAGCAAAAGAAGCGCTACCTGCGTCCGTTGTTTACTGGCGAAGAAGTGTGGTGTCAGTTGTTCTCCGAGCCAGGCTCTGGTTCTGACTTTGCGGGTTTGTCTGCAAAGGGTGTGAAAGACGGAGACGAGTGGATTTGTAACGGTCAAAAGGTGTGGACCACATTGGCTCACCTCTCACGTTGGGGCTTGCTCGTTGTTCGTACAGATTCCGATGCAGTGAAGCACGCTGGGTTGACTGCCTTTGTTGTTGACATGCAGGCGCCAGGAGTTGAAGTTCGTCCACTTCGCCAAATGACCGGTGAGGCGGAATTCAACGAGGTGTATTTCACCGATGTTCGTATCTCTGAAAAAGAAATGCTTGGAAATCCAGGCGATGGTTGGCGCGTCAGTTTGACAACTCTGATGAATGAGCGAGTCTCCATTGGTGGATCTATTCCACAGAAGGGCTCGGGTTCAATTGCTCACGCAGTGAAGACGTGGAAGTCGCTTCCTGACGATCGCAAAGACGCCGCATCTCAAGATGAACTCATGAAGTTGTGGATTCGCGCCGAAGTGCATCGCCTCACCAACATTCGCGCAAACGCTCAACGCCGAATGGGGGCCCCAGGTCCTGAAGGTTCAATTGGCAAAATGGAAAGCGCCAACTTGAACAAGGCTGTCTATGAATTCACCGTGGGGCTCATGGGCGCCGAAGGCATGTTGTACGGAACATACGAAATGGTGCGTCCAGAAACAGCAATGAGCTTCGATGGAATTCAGAAAGCATTTTTGCGTTCGCGTGCTAACTCCATTGAGGGTGGCACCACTGAAGTAATGAAGAACATTCTCGGTGAGCGCATTCTTGGATTGCCGGGCGACGTTCGAGTCGATCGCGAAGTTGCGTGGAGCAAAGTTCCGCGCAACTAGTCGAGTCTTCGGAAGAATCTCGTCGGCTTTAGCCGACGTGGGACATCAGAATGCCTGCGAAGGCAGCCAGCAAGGATGCAAGCAAACTTGCGGCTCCTCCTATTCCTTTTGCTGCCTTGCTCGTTCCGTTTGAGTGAATCAACGTTGCAATCACGGTGACGCCAACAAGAAGCATCTTGATGCCAAAGGTGGCAAGGTATGCAGAACTCCGGTCGGTGACGTCAATGGTGCCAAGGCCCCACATACCAGTGAACACAATGATGAGAAACGCGGGCCATGCGATGCGTGCAAAACTTTGGGCCACTGTTTTCATGGCGTCGGGGGCCACTTTGCGTAACTGCGGAACTATTCCCGCCAACACAATTTGTCCACCAACCCATACTGCGACTGCGATGACGTGGAGAAAGATGCGGATGGAATCAAGTGTTGGTGAAATCATGACTGAGAGAGTGCCTCAAGAACTGTGCTTGCTGCAAGTGAACGATCATCCATGCGGGGAGTGGCCAGAACAGATGCTCCGCACATTGCGGTGACCGCGACGTCAATTGCGGATTGAAGGTCGCGGATATTGCGTGGAGGTGGGAAGTACTCGTCTTCATCGGTCACAAAAATTTCTTCCACTCCGTTGCTTGGATTGAGCTTTGCAAGAACGCCCATCACAAGTTCTTCTGGCGCTGACGCACCAGCGGTTACCCCGACAATGCCCGAGAGGTTGTTGGGTAACTCGTCTGCCGAATTCACTCGAAATACGGAATTACAGCCCGATTCCATTGCGAGACGTTCAAGTGCGCGGGTGTTGGAACTGTTTGACGAGCCGATGACAACAAATGCGTCGACTTTCGGTGCAATAGAAATCAAAGCACTTTGCCGATTTGTGGTTGCGAAGCATAAATCGCTTCGCCCTGGAGTCCACACATTTGGAAAACGTTCGCGAACGCGAACCGCTACTTCGTTCCACTCGCGATGAGACAGGGTTGTCTGCGCCAACATGGCAACCGGTTGTTCAAAAATAGGAAGTGCATCGACTTCCTCGGTTGATTCAACACGAGTGATGGCATCTGGGGCGACAGCCATGGTGCCGATTGCTTCTTCGTGGCCCTCGTGCCCGACATACACGATGTGGAATCCCTTGCCCGCGCGTGTTTTTACTTCGTGATGCACTTTTGTTACCAAGGGACAAACTGCGTCGACCACGTAGCTGCCCCGAGAGCGCGCGGCTTCAACAACTTCAGGAGCAGATCCGTGTGCGGACAGCATGATGGGTGAGCCTTGTGGTACGTCGTCGATTGAATCAACAAACACCACCCCCTTCTCGATGAACCGATCCACCACAATTTTGTTGTGAACAATCTCGTGATAGCAGTACACGGGTTCATCGAAGGATCTCACCATCCATGCAAGAGCCTTGATCGCCATTTCTACGCCGGCACAGAATCCTCTCGGCGACGCAAGAAGCACTTTGTCAACAGCCATAGAACGCTTCTCAGACTAGCGACATGGCCCACGGGTAGCCTGTGACAGGTGAGCGCCGTTATTGATTCATTACCTGAGATTTCAGGTGTTGACCCATTGTCGGCAGCTGCTCGAGCTGGGTTACTGCCAGGGGACCGCATCGTTGAAGTGAACGGAGTTCGTCCTCGCGACATTCTTGAGTGGCACCGAATGGTGGACAACGACGTCGTTGATCTCCATGTATCCCGTGGCCGGGAATCATTGGACATTGTGGTGGAGCGCCAGCCTGGCGAGCCATTCGGGGCACGAGTTTCTAGTGCTGTCTTCGACCGTATTCACACGTGTGACAATCATTGTGAATTTTGTTTCATCTATCAGTTGCCGAAAGGCATGCGTCAAAGTTTGTACCTGAAGGACGATGACTATCGCTTGAGTTTTCTGTTCGGAAATTTCACCACACTGACGAGGTTCACTGAAGCAGATCTCGAACGTGTCCTTGACGAGCGCCTGTCGCCGTTGTATGTCAGCATCCACGCGGTTGACCCACATGTTCGATCTGAAATGCTTCGCAACAATCGTGGTGGTTTCAGTTTGCGTTGGCTCAAACTGTTACTTGAGAATGGAATCGACGCAAGAGCACAAATTGTTTTGTGTCCTGGAGTAAATGACGGCGATGTTCTGGATTCAACGTTGTGTGGCCTGTTGGAGCAGTTTCCACAACTTGAATCAATTGCTGTTGTGCCATTAGGGCTCTCTCGATTCAATACTGAAAGTCGCATGCGGGTTCAGACAGCAGATGAGGCTCGTCGCACAATCAAGATTGTCGAAACGTGGCAGGCGCGATTTCAGTCAGTCCTTCATCGCCAACCAATTCATTTATCCGATGAGTTCTACATGGTGGCTGGAATAGAAGTTCCGGCGGCGGCACACTACGGCGGGTATCCAATGCTGGAAGATGGAGTTGGTCTTGTCCGCTCGTTCACAGAATCGTTTCATCACCGAGGGCCAGACGTAGCCGGTAAAGCCGACGGGTTCTTCGCTGCGGTGGACGCTCCAAATCCTTCCGCTTATGTCAAACCTGCGAATCCAGCAGCCGACTCATCACTTCGGCCTGCCGTGGCTGTGGGTGTCTCTATTTCGAAACGTGTGACACGAAGTACAAAGCCACCGGCGATTGTGACTGGGGAATATGGTGCAGCGATGTTCCGTTCGTTGCTCGCCACTGCTGATTTGTCGCATATTCCAGTGATTGAGGTCTCAAATGAGCATTTCGGCGGAAATACCGCTGTGGCAGGTTTGATGACTTATTCAGACATAGTCCGCACTTTGAGGCAATTTGGCGGCGAGAATGTCTATCTGCTTCCTGATGTCTGTCTCAACGAGGGTGTGTTCCTCGATGGGGCAACAGTGGACGATCTGTCGAAGGAATTCGATATTGAAGTGATTGCAACCAGCGGTGTTGCTTTGCGTCTTCGTCTGACGGCGGCACAGAAAGAAGAGCCACATGTCTGACATTGATAACGCCACAGAAATTGAATTCCCTACCGTCGTTATTGTTGGCCGCCCAAACGTGGGGAAAAGCACCTGGTTCAACCGTGTTATCGGTGAACGTGCAGCAATCGTTGAAGACCGTCCTGGAGTTACTCGCGACCGCCATCGTCGGTTGGCGCAATGGCTGGGCATCGAGTTTTGGATTGTGGACACTGGCGGCTGGATGCCAAGTGGCTCAGAACTAGACGACAAAGTCAGTCGACAAGTGGAAGAAGCTG
>JBIIJW010000067.1:0-7072 GCA_044233525.1 Ilumatobacteraceae bacterium
ATGTTTCACATGTGGGACAGCCGTTACCTTGCACTACCCCACACTTAAAGTGACACACATGAACAAGCCCCGACGCATTCCCGCTTCTCAGTCCCTCAAAGACGTGTCATTCGCCGTTGTGGACTTCGAAACCACCGGAGTCGACCCCACCACCGACCGCATTGTTCAACTTGCGGCCATTGTTGTTAATGGCGAAGGTGAGATTGTCGAAGAATTCGACACTGTCGTGAAGCCAGAGAGCCCGAACAACTACACCCACGGCGCAGAACACATTCATGGAATCTCTGAATCGCAGGTTGCCGAAGGAATGCCGCTCAGTCAAGCCTTGAAGAAATTGTGGGATATCAGCTCAGGAAATGTGTTCACTGCGCACAACGCACGATTCGACATTGGTTTCCTTCATGCCGAGTCAGAGCGAATAGGTCTCGAACATCGCGTTGAATCCCACATCGACACGTTGTCCTTGGCGCGAAAGATCGACACTGAAAAGACTCGCCGACATTCATTAGAGGCTCTGTGCGAGCACTACGGCATTCAGCGAGAAAAAGCACACGATGCAAAAGCCGATGCCACCGCAACTGCAGAACTACTCATGCACCTCATGCGAGATTTAGGCGTGAAAGACGCCAATCAGTTGCCAGATTTGTTTGCGTAACGGCCCAGCACATCAACAGCTGTTCGCTGCAACATGTCGACTGCGCTATCTGGCGACACAACGGTGATGTTTCCTTCAGCACGTAACAGCAATCGGCCAAGCCAATGCTCACTGTTCACCACCATCTCAATGCGAAATGATCCGTCTTGGCGTTCGTCGAGAACAGTGCACGGATATGTCTCAACGGCCCACGCCGCTGCTGGCGACACTTCCAAGACCACCTTTGTCTTGTCGGTGGCGTCGGCAAACCACGCTGGGACCTGATTATCAACAGGTTCAACCGGAACAAACTCACTCGTGGGAACAACCTGGCGAATTCGGTCGACTCGGAAATGACGCTGACTACCCGACAAGTCGTCGTCGGCAGTGATGTACCAATGTCCGCGGTCGGTAAACACAGATCGAACGGTGACCGTGCGCAGTTTCTCTACGTTGTCAGCAGGAGTCCAGTATGTGATGGTGAGGCGCTCCCCCGAGGCAGCAGCATCTGTGACAGATTGCAGAAACGCTGGGGACTCTGTGTCGATATCGACAATTCCTTCACCAAGAATTTTGCGCAGTTTGTCAACCGCAGACGTTAATTCTTTTCTTTTCTTAAAGCCCGGGATGTCCTCCGCTGCGGCAGCAAGGAGGCTTAACCCGAATGCTTCGGATGAGGACAACTCCAAACGGCGTTCAAAGTGTTTGTTTCGACCAACATAAATAATGCCTTCATCGATGTACACCTCGGTGAGCTCGAGTGGCGTGTACGGCGGCGTACCGCACATAGCAGCGAGTTCGAGATCGTCGATGAGATCGGCTTCACTGATGTTGAATTGGCGCGCCATATCGGCAATAGAGACACTCTTTCGCTGCATCAACCACGGCAGCATCACTAAGAGACCTTTGACTCGGTCTTCTGCCCTTCGCGGACCACGTCGTGCGCTCATGCTGCACCTCCTGCCATCTTGTGAAGATCAGCGATGATTTCTTGACGAACATTGTCTGGCGAGATGACTTCGGCCCGATCCACCATGGCATACAACCAGGACTTGAAGGCAGTGCGATTTCCACACGCGACTTCAACATCAATGGATCCATCTGGACGACGAGCAACAATGGCGTCGTCGCCAAGTTCACGCACAACAGCCGGAGCAACTCGGTGGTCGAGACGCACCACTGCAACTTCTTGTGGACCATCGGCAAATTCTTTCGGGTCGCGAGTGAACGCAGTAAGAACATTGAAATTCTCCGGGCGCTGGAAGGCGCCCGATTCACCAACAGTGATGTCCCCTTCAATTCGATCCACGCGGAATGTGACCTGCATGTCGCGTGCTGTGTCGAATCCGATGAGATACCAAAATCCGTTTCGCGCCAACAATCCATACGGGTGCACCACCCGTTGACGAGAACGATAAGCAAAGGAGACCGATGAGGATGAACCAATTGCTTCCCACAACAAGGGAAGTACTCGCGACTGTGCATCAACCTTGACGGCTGCGGCAATTTCGGGCGAACTGATTTCTCCTCCAAGCCATTGAACTGCCTGCTTCCCCCACGTTGTGCCAATTTGAACAAGAGCAGCTGCTTGTTGCAATGCGTCTAACTCGTCTTCTGTTAAACCAAAATCAATGAGTGCATACTCTGCGCGATCAATGGAATATGCAGTTTTGCCAGCATCGCTTCCAGACAATGTTTGCGTCGTAATAGGAAGCCCCAAAGCACGAAGTGAACGCTTGTCGCGCTCGAAGGATGTGCGACGGGCCTCGTCGGCTTCTGGATATTGGCCTCTCATCTTGTTGGAGATGTCTTCCAAAGTGAGCGGCACGGACGACTCCGTGAGCAGCGCCACAAGATTCAACATTCGTTCAGTGGCGTTAACAGAAATTTTCTTGCTCCCCATAACGGGCAGGATAGAGCCAATCTTGCTCAATCACATTCACTACGAGGAGTTGTTCTTTCTTTTCTGCAAATACCAGTCGAGCAAGGGGTGTGTCAGAGTTAATCCGCTCGATGTGTTCGCATCGTTCATTGATGCGAGAACGGAGCCCGCAATTGTTTTTCCTAATTCCACACCAAATTGATCGAAACTATTCACACCAAGAATCCAACCTTGGAACACTGTGGAGTGTTCGTACAAGGCCAGTAGCGCACCCAATGAATGTGGTGTGAGTTCATCCAACATGATCACGGTGCTGGGTCGATTACCCGGAAAATTCTTATGCGAGTTCTCGTTCGTGTCTCCGGCAGCGAGTGCCTCGGCTTGCGCCAGCATGTTGGCAATCAAGATGTCATGCGCAACGGGATCTGTGCCAAGTGGTGCAACTGTTCCAACGAACTCCACGGGAACGACCTGTGTGCCTTGGTGCAACATCTGGAAGAACGCATGTTGACCATTAGTGCCTGGTTCACCCCACACCACAGGACTTGTTGAAGTAGACACAGATAGCCCATCGAGCGATACCGACTTACCGTTGCTCTCCATGACCAACTGCTGCAAGTAGGCCGGAAGTCGCGCCAAGTCATGGCTATAAGGAACGACGGCAATGGTTGGATATTCATGGACAACTGCATTTGCGATCCACACCAGCGCATGAATAGCGGCGAGGTTCTGATCCACATCAGATGACCCCACGTGTTCATCCATCTCGCGCATTCCAACCAAGACGTCTTTGAATGCATCTGCTCCAATTGCGCACATGAGCGGCAAACCAATCACCGACGAAATCGAATACCGTCCTCCAACCCACTCTTTGAATTCGAAGCAATGCTGAGGGTTGATTCCCCACTCCGTCGCAACGGATGGGCGTGCCGTTGAGGCAAAGAAATGTTCCGTCCAGGACACACCCCCTCGTGTCATCCATTCACGCGCCCGCGCGGCATTGTGCATGGTCTCACTTGTTGTGAATGTTTTTGACGACACAATGAATGCGGTGTGGCGCGGTTGTAAGTCGCGTAGCGCATTGTCTAAATCGGCGCCATCAATGTTCGATACGTAGCGCACGATTGGCCCATTGCAGAATGTACGCAAAGCACGTGTTGCCATGGCAGGACCCAAATCACTTCCACCAATGCCAATGTTGACAACGGCGTGAATGTCTGGATTCGTTCGCAGTTGCTGCGCACAGTCCATCGCGCGTTCTAATTCCAACGCTGCCCACGTGGCTTCAGAACTACTCGAGGCATCTGCACGCAACGCTGTGTGCAGAGCAGCACGACCTTCGGTGGCATTCACTGCCACACCAGTAGTCATCTCTGCAAACTTCGCCGTCAGGTTGATTGCCTTGGCCACCTCCAGCAGCTGAGCCCACAACTCAGAATTGATTCGTTGACGTGACGCGTCTATGTGGAGACCCACGGCATCAAAGGTGAAATCCCTTGACCGGTTTGGATTCATGGCAAACATCTCTGCCAACGGCTGCACGGTGCGAGCGGTTGCTTGTAAGTGTGCGAGTACGTCGGCCTTCACCGACTCCAAACTACTTCCGGGACGCGGCTCTAATGAGCCGCAGATACATTTCGCCTGCTGCGAGATGTCGCGCTTGGTCACCACGAGCGCTGAGACGCCCTAAACCAGCAAGGATGGAGGATGTGAGGTCGGCGAACGCACTAGGCGATGCGCCGCACAAGATCTGCTCTGATTCAGTGGATGTCTCAATGAGATGGAGAGTCATCTTGCGAAATTCTGCGCCAAACGCCTCCGTTCCCAATGAGACTTCAGGATGTCGTTTAACAACCGCAGAGATCCCAGTGATGAATCCAACGATGGATGGCGATGATGCTCCTAAGACTCCTACTTCAGAAAACAATGCAGTGAGCCGTCGTTCAAGGGTTGTAGAAGACACTTCAGCGCGCGCAAACACGTCGACCAAGACATCCGTAATGGACGAACACACCGCAACATACAAATCTGCTTTCGACGGAAAGTAGTGATACAGAGCAGCACTAGAGATACCCGCACGTAAGGCAATGTCTTTATTCGTGGTTCCTTCGAAGCCTTCAGCAGCAAAGACTTCACGCGCGCATTCAACTATTCGTAGACGCGTGTCTGAAGAATCGGTGTCGGCTGGTCGACCTAACTTGCGCGAGGCGCTTATTGGTTGGTCGCTCTTTGCCGTCACGTCATTTCCTTATCGTGGTCGCGAGTAGTACGCAGCCCATCCAAGTGGTGCAATTGCTGCAGCAAGTGCAATCTTGATGAAGTCGCCAACAAGGAAAGGACTAACACCTAACTCAATTGCATTTCCTTTGCCCTGAGCTAATGGGATATTCAACGAATGTGACAGCCACAGTGCACCACTGGCGTAGATGACAGTTGACGCCAACACCAAACCAGAGACAGACATGACGTAGTTGCGATCTTGGCGACGGTCGCCGTACCAACCAGCAACACCAGCTGCAAGTACGAACCCAACGAAGTATCCGAATGTTGCACCGGTGGCGCGCTCCCATCCGCCGGTAGCAGATGCATAGAACGGAAGACCCACGGCACCGAGTGCCCAATACAAAGCCTGGCTAGCCATGGCTCGACGCGCACCCAACACACCACCAACGGTAAGGACTGCAAATGTTTGGCCGGTGAGTGGAACTGGTGTGAAGCCAAGAGGAATGACCACTTGAGCGCACAAAGCGGTAAACAGTGCTCCTCCTAGGACCAAAACGGCGTCTCGAACGCGTGTGCGATTGAGTGCCGTCGGAAAGGTGAGGAGGTCAGACAGAACATGGGGGATTGTTTGTGACATGCCCCCAACCCTACTAGGGCGTCGTTGTAGCGGTCACCGTTGATGTTGTTGTGGTTCGCCGGGGTGCCGTGGTGGGTGGCGTTGACGTAGACGGAGGCGTCAACGTTGTAGTGGTGAAATTCGGGTCCTTCTTGTCCCACGGTGGCGGTTGGGAACCATAATCTTCTGGCTCTTTCACTCCGTCGAACACGTAAATCCTGTCGTTGTATCTCACGAGCGACTGGAAGTACTCCGAAATAAAAATTGGAATGCGAATGCAGCCATGAGATGCGGGCTCATTCGGAACATTCATCGCACCGTGCACCGCGATTCCGAAATTGAAGTACACCGGGTTCCACATGGTGCCCAATTTGCTTTGACGTAATCCGACTTTGCGGTTGTAGAAGTAGTACAAACCACCCGGAGTGACTGCATTGCCACACCAGCCTTCATAGATGGGCTCGGTGCCGTTTTCGTTTCCTTCTTCGCCCGGGTCGATCACCACTGGTTCACACCATGTTTCTCCCGTTCCCGAGGAAATATGTGTGACGAGAACAAGCTCAGGGCCTTTGAAAATGGTGAGCACTTGTTCGGGAAGATAGACCTCTGCGTGATTCGGCGTTCCTGGTTGACGGCGAGGAGCAATCGTGACATCTCCGCGCATCACGTCCCACAGCGCAGGAGTCACGAAATCAACTTTCTCTTTGCCTTTCAGCTGCAACACGATTCCTTGAAAAGCCCACACGGCCATTCGGGTATCTCCGCCGTAGACACCGTCTACCTTGCCCGGATCGAACTTCAAATCCTTTAGGCGCTGTTGAAGACGACGTACATCGTCACCTTTTGCGCCTCGCCTGATGACGCGAGTCAGCGAAAAACAGGTAACTGGGGATGCTTCGGTGCACTCTGTGGGGGTGGACGATGTTGTGGTCGCCACCACAACAGGAGAACCAGGGGTTTGGTTTGCAAGAAACACAAAAGAGGCCACAACGGAGAGAACTGCAGCAGCGATGATGGCTGGGCGCCACTGCACCCACCATGGCGTGGACGTCACCGCATAATTATCTGCATCCACTGGGTGCGTGAACGAGTCATTCAGTTCGGGGTCGAATGGGTCACTCACGAGTACGAAACGCTACCAACGCGTCTCGGCCGAGGGTCATCGCCCCCTAGCGAATCGGGGTAATACTGCGAATTTCACGCCGTAAAGAGCGTGCCTCGCGAAGAATTTTCACAATGACAGAGGGAGAGCTCAAGGTAGAGACCCCCCTCGTTCGCGGGAAATAGTCCACCCCGAACTGAATCACTGAGTATCCGTACTTCTGAGCCTTCACAACAAGTTCGGCATCGATAAAGGACCCCTCACTCTTCAATGAAACATGTTCAAAAATTCGAGTACGGCACAACTTGAATGCAAAGTTGATGTCACGCATACGAACACCAAACAAAACGCGCACCATCATGTTGTAGAAGAACGAATACACCGTCCGCACATATCCTTCGCCTGTGCGATCGAACCGGTAAGCACTGACAACGTCTGCGTCGTAATAACGCAAGAGTCGAATTGCTTTATGCACATCGTGCATGTCGAACGGTAAATCTGCATCGGTGTACAGCACGAGGTCGCCTGTTGCTGCGGTGAAACCAGACTTCATTGAACCGCCCAGTTTTCTGTTCTCTGGATGACGGACGACGTGAACATGTGAATCTGCATTGG
>JBIIJW010000088.1:0-6186 GCA_044233525.1 Ilumatobacteraceae bacterium
GTGGCGTGTCAACAATAACGACGTCGTACCGATCGTCGTTGTAGAGCTCGTACAAACGTTCCGCAGCCATGTAGTCGCGGGTACCGGACAGTGAGCGCGACAGGCTGCGATAGAACGAGTTGTCAAGGACTTCCTTCGCTCGCTGTGGTGTTGGAGAAGTGTCGCGAACCAAGTTGTCGAATGTTTCGTGAACATCCAACATAGTGACCCATAGTTCGCCAGTGGCTTCTAGCGGTACGCGTTGCGGTTTATTGCCAAGAGTTTCGTTGATTCCAATTGCGTCAGCTAGTCGGCGTGCAGGATCGATGGTGATAACAACTGCTCGTCGACCAGATTGTGCGGCGTGAACTCCTAGTGCTGCAGCAACGCTTGTTTTGCCGACACCGCCAGTGCCACACGCAACAATGACTCGCGCCGTGGTGCAAGTTGATGTGATGGCCGATGTGCTCATGGTAAGTCTCCAAGTGCACGACGAAGATCGGCTGCCAGTAGTGCAACTAGCTCCATCCCATTCTCACAGTGTTTCGCGAGATGTAACTGAGGCTCAGTTCGAAGGCTGGATAGAAGTGCGATTGCGTCTTCTTGTGATTTGTAGCGCTGGAGCGCGTAGGCGTATGCGTTCGCCAAAACAGTGTCTGCGATGAGCGAAGTGACAGGGGCGACGTGCGCATCACACTTGTTGACGACAGTTGGTGCCAACACAACTCCAATGGTCTCCACCATGCTGTTTGCAACTTCTGAAGTCTCGGTGACGGGAGTGAATGCTGGTGTTGTCACCATCATTACTTTGCAACGTGATCCGTCCGACAGCATGGTGATGACTTCATCGGCTTGTTGTCCGATCGGGCCAGAGCTAATTGCTTTCTTCAGTTGCAGCGGAGCACGAACAAGATCGCTGGCATGACCAGCAGCGGGACCATCAACAATGATGACGTCGGCACGAAGTTCTTTTTCGAATGCCTTAATGCGTCCGAGGACGAGAAGATCATCGAGACCAGGTGCTGTGGTGGCCACCAATTCCACGATTCCAGAACGTGCCAACTGGCGTGACAGAAGTCCCATCCCTTTCGACGAGAGATAATCAGTCAGCGCACGGCCTGGTGTCACCACAATGCGTTCCAGGAGGTCGTGGGCAGGAACTTCAATGGTTTCGGCATCTAGAGTGACTAGCAAGGTACGAAGTCCGCTTTGCGCGGACAACAAAGCCAGTGCCCCAGAGACAGCGGATTTCCCAACGCCGCCTTTGCCAGCAACAATGAGCACACGCTGTGCCGTGAAAAAGTGGTGTGGTTCCATAAAACAAGGAGAGACCAGTGAGGGTAGGCGCAAAACGACGCATCATGTGCGGATTGGGTGCACTTTTGGCAATTCCCACCTTCGGCGCACTCTCTTCTGCTGGGGTCAACGCTGCCACTAGTGCTGATGAACTTGCCCCTGTCGACGTTGTGGAAGTCAGTGGCCTCGTTGATCGCATCGTTGCAGACAACATCGCAACATCGATTGAACGTTCGCAAAGTAATGGGTCACAGGCGGTCATCTTGCAGGTGAACTCAAAGGGAGCCGTCATTAGTCGCGATGAAATGTCCGACTTGTTGGCCACCATTTCTGCATCAAAGATTCCTGTTGCGATTTGGGTAGGGCCAAGTGGTGCGCGTGCCTATGGTTTGCCAGCACAGATGTTGGCAGTTGCGGATGTGACAGCCATGGCTCCTGGTGCTCGCGTTGGTCGAACAGGAACACTGTTGTCGGTGAACGGGGAGAAGATCTCCTTTGGAACTAAAGCTGCTGATGACGCGATTCACAAGAACACCCTCGGTTTCTTAGAGGCACGCGAACAAAAAGTTCTGAAGTTCTCAACAGATGATCGTGGCGTTCCGGTACTTCGCAACATGTTGTTTGCACTAGACGACATCACTGTTCGAGGTGCCGCTTTGAATACCGTTGTTGATGCATTGGATGCCAACGGTCAAGTGGCAAGAGAAGCAACAACAGTGCGTTTCTTCAAACTTGGCTTAGTCCCTCGACTGCTACACACCGTTGCAAGTCCGGCCTCTGCGTATCTGTTGCTCACCATTGGCTTGGCGTTGCTCATTTTTGAATTCTTCACTGCAGGGATTGGAGTTGCAGGCCTAGTTGGAGCAGTGTCGCTCGTTCTCGGTGGCCTCGGAATTGGTGCTCTGCCATTGAATGGTGTTGGTCTCGCTTTGATTCTGTTGTCAATGGTGGCCTTTGCTGTTGACGTGCAAGTTGGTGTGCCACGGTTCTGGACGGGGGTTGGTCTCGTCACGTATGTGATTGGTTCTTTCACCATGTTCAGATCTGTTGATGGACTCACCATGCGACCACCATGGTTGACATTGGCTGTGTGCATTATTGGAATTGCGTTGACATTCATTGTGGGTATGCCTTCAATGGTTCGTACGCGATTTGCAACACCCACCATTGGCCGAGACAACTTGGTGGGTACTGTCGGCAAGGCAGTTGAGGACATCTCACCTGAAGGAATCGTTGTTGTTGATGGTGCTCAGTGGCGTGCTCGTACAAACCGTGCAACGCCACTGACAAAAAACCAAGACGTGCGAGTGGCCTCAATCGATGGCATCACATTGATTGTTGAACCTCTCGAAGGTGCCGCACGCGACTACCGCGAGGCTCGTTCAGAAAAGAAATGATTCTCTTTCTCCTCACTGCATTCGTGGTGTTCATGCCACTGGTGGAGATTTACTTCATCGTGCAAGTGGGACAAGAGATGGGATTCTTCCCAACAGTCGCAGCTCTACTGGTGATCTCCATGGTGGGCACTGCACTCGTCAAGCGCGAAGGAATTCGCGTGTATCGCCAGTTCATGGAATCTGTTCGCGCAGGCAAAGAGCCAACTCGAGAGATTGTTCACGGAGTGTGCATTCTCGCTGCTGGCGTCTTCCTGCTTGCACCAGGTTTCATCTCGGACATTCTCGGAATTCTCCTCCTACTACCACCTGTTCGTGCGTTGTTCGCTCGAGTCGTTCTGCGCCGAACCCGCAAGATTGCTTCGGTCATAAAGGCAACACACTCTGGGCGTAGGGTGGAGTATCGGGGGTACTTGCCAAGCGCTGGCGATGTGATTGACGTAGACCCCTTCGAGGGGGACAACGGAGCATGAGCGCAACTTCAGCAACAAACGAGCCATTCGATCCAGCAACAGTTCCTGTGAAGCCCGCGGCCACCGTGCTTCTCATTCGTGATGCCGATGCCGGCGGCATTGAAGTATTCATGTTGCGTCGAACATTCAATGCGGCGTTCGCTAGCGGAATGTTTGTCTTTCCTGGTGGCAAAGTTGATGACATCGATGGAGTTGATGAAATTGCGGAACTGTGCGATGGTCTCACAGACCAACATGCAAGTTCATTGCTTGGAATTTCATCAGGCGGACTCGCGTACTGGGTTGCTTGCATCCGTGAGTGTTTTGAAGAAGCAGGCGTTTTATTAGCGCGTCACGAAGACACAGGTGATGTGATTCGTTTTGACACAGACGAGGTAGCAGCGAAGTTCTCTGAAGAACGACACAACATTCACGATGGATCGGTCGCTCTTCTCGACTTATGTAAGAAGGAAGGGCTCCGACTTGCGACCGATGACATTTTCTATGTGAGTCATTGGATTACGCCAATGGGTGAGCGTCGCCGCTTTGATACGCGTTTCTTTATTGCTCGCGCTCCGTCGGCTCAAGAGCCTCTACATGATGATGGCGAAACAATTGAAAGCTTTTGGATTAGCCCGCAGGAGGCAATTGAACGCGCGCATGAGAAGGATCTCATGTTGATGCCTCCAACAAAGGCAAACATTGAATTTTTGTTGTCGCACAAAACAACAGACGAAGTTCTTGCAGCAGCAGCAAAAATTGGTGTTCCACAAGCAATCTTGCCGAAACTAAAGACCGACTCAGATGGTCGTGTCGTTGGAATTGCTATGCCTGGGGATCCTGGCTACGACGCACTGTAAGTCCCACTGCAACGCTCTCGTCGCGGGCAGAACAACCAGCCATGTCGTCATCATCTGGCGTGTCTTCAATGATTCGCGCGGCAATTCGGGAGAACACTTCTGCTGCAACGCCCGTGCCAGAAAGAACAACAGGTTCGCCTGCATCGCTGCCAGCTGCGACTGTTGGTTCGATGGGAACCTGACCAAGAAGTTCAACGCCAATCTCGTCCGCCAGTGCTTGACCGCCTCCAGTACCAAACAACGCATATGACTCACCATGGTTGCACTCAAACGAGCTCATGTTTTCAATGACGCCAGCGACGCGCAAGAAACTTCTCCGGGCCATGTCCGCTGCGCGAATGGCAACTTTCTGCGCTGACACCGCAGGAGTAGTGACAATAAGAAGATCGGTGCGTGGCAACATTCGAGCAAGACCCATTTGCACGTCACCTGTTCCAGGTGGCATGTCAATGACGAGATAGTCAATGTGACCCCAATGCACGTCGTTCAAGAATTGTTCAACAGCTTTTGTGAGCATGAGGCCACGCCACATGAGTGCAGTGCCTTCATCTTCCACCAACATTCCGGTGGATACAACTTTCAATAAGCCATCACCTACGCGACGTTCATTCGGAATGATCTTCGGTTTATCGCTGCCATCAACGCGCTCTGCTTCCAAGCGGTCTGGCATTCCCAACATGCGCGGGATAGAGAAACCCCAAATGTCTGCATCAAGAACGCCAACTGTTTTTCCGGATGCTGCGAGTGCTGCCGCCAAATTCACTGTGACGGAAGACTTTCCAACCCCACCTTTGCCACTTGCGATGGCGAGAACTCGTGCGTTGTTCGGAATCGCTGTGTCTGCTGCGTTCTCTCGGGCATTCCACCGGGCACGCGTCATGACTGCGGAGCGTTCTTCCGATGTCATTTCGCCCCAGTCGATCTTCACCTTCTGCACCCAGGGATGAACTTCAAGACGCGAACGGATGTCCTTTTGAATCTGTGCTCGGAGAGGACAACCACGGATCGTGAGCTTGACCCCAATGGTGATGATGCCGTCGGCCATCGTGATGTCGCCGGCCATTCCAAGGTCGACAATGTTGTCGCCTAGCTCGGGGTCGATGACAGCGCGCAGGAGATTGCGGACCTCGTCTTCAGAGGGCGGCTGGGGGACTCGCTGGCTCACATCTTGCAGTGTAGAGGCGGTGGCGAAAAGGCGATAGGTGCGCCTAGTATGAGGGGCACCAGGTTCCATCTCTAGGAGGTTCCCATGATTACTCTCACCGACACCGCAGCCCTAAAGGTCGCTCAACTCATCGAAGCTGAAGGTGCAGAAGACGTTGCACTTCGCGTTTCCGTGAAGAGCGGTGGATGCTCCGGATTCTCGTACGACATGTACTTCGACACCGACATCGCAGCAGACGATGTCACCCTTACTTTTGGAAATGTGAAGGTCGTCGTTGACCCCGCATCAGCCCCAATGTTGGAAGGTGCAAGCTTGGACTTCAAAGACTCGCTCACCGAGCAGGGCTTTGCAATCACCAACCCGAACGCAACGCGTTCATGCGGTTGCGGTAAGTCGTTTAGCTAATTCCATTCGCGGCTAATACGTCGCGAATTTCATTCACGTCGAACACGGCATCTAGTCGATCGACAATCGTTCCTTTTGCATCAGTGATGTAAAGAACTGGTTCGTAACTGAGTTTGTATGCCTGCACTGCAGGTGCAGTTTTGTTCGCTGATTTATCCGCGTACACATCTGCGTGAACAAACACTGCTGCAGTGCCAACAGTTTCGGACACTTCAATCAATGCATCCAGTCCAGGTGCACACGTACCAGTGGTGCAGTAGGCAGGTGTACCAATGAGATACACCACGGGCTTTCCTGCTGTTAATGCCTCGGTAAGTGTTTGTGAATGGAAGGGACAGAAATCTGGAGTTCGCGTACAGATGGGATCAACACCACGTGCGTCATCAATTGTTGGTGTATCAAACGGTGGTAGCGCATCTCCGATGAGAGGCATTGGGACATCATTGCGATTGAGTAACTGGAACGCCACATCTGATTCTGGTGCTTGGTCGACTTTCAACATGTAGATGCCTTCAGTGTCATAAGTGAAAGAGAATGGCCAATAGGGAACAGACAAGTTTGAGTCGTGTCGCGTTGCTGTGACGCGGTCGATCACCACGTCGCCACTTTCCGAATTGATGACACGTGCCGTCAAT
>JBIIJW010000069.1:0-6994 GCA_044233525.1 Ilumatobacteraceae bacterium
ATTTCGACGAATGGGATTCTCCACGAGCCGATACGAAAATTCTGAAAGCCCTAGTCCAATAGCGGTGCACAACAGCCCGTCAGCGACAGACAATTCACGACCTAGTGCTGGCTCGGCGATGATGAGGATTGGCCAGTGCCATAGGTACGCAGAATACGAACGAGATCCCAGCCACTGGAACGGCGCGTACCGCAAGAATGACACTGGCGCCCAGGACGTCGCAGTGCCGCCCGCAATTGCAAAGAACGTTGACATGACAGGCACCAAAGCCCATGGACCCGGAAACTTTGTTGTCTCCGAGAAAGTGGCAACGCTGATGATGATTCCGGCAAGGCCGCACCACGACAACGCCGCCGACACATTCTTTGCCGCCTTTGTTGCCGCCACCGGTAACGCAGCCAGAAGCGCGCCGATTGCTAATT
This sequence comes from Ilumatobacteraceae bacterium, assembly GCA_044233525.1. GTDB lineage: Bacteria > Actinomycetota > Acidimicrobiia > Acidimicrobiales > Ilumatobacteraceae > UBA2093. The sequence continues at coordinate 423 of JBIIJW010000069.1, forward strand.
CGAATGCACGAGTATGCGGCGAAAAGAACGCCCACGGCTGCGATTGATTCATCAGAATCATGCACGCGATGAACGATGCCACGGCAACAATCGCCGATACAACACCAACACGAACACGAACCGTGATGTGCGAATGATTCTTTAGTCCTAAGCAAACGATCGCAATAAGCGCTGGCCATACAACATAGAACTGTTCTTCAACAGCGAGGCTCCAGTAATGCTGAAGCGGAGATGGTGGCATTGACGACTGTAGGTAGTCAGCACCGCGGTATGCAAACAAGAAATTCGACGCAAAGCCGGCAGTCGCAATCATGTCGCTTGTCAGCGAACGAACTCGAATTGGTTCAAGCCATATATAAGAGGCGCCAAGAGTCAGAACCGCCACTAATGAGGACACGGGCAACAAACGCCGAACGCGTCGGGCATAGAACGAACTCAGTGAGATTGTTCCGCTTGAAGAACGTTCATTTATCAAAAGTGACGTAATCAGAAACCCTGACAACACAAAGAAAACGTCAACCCCGACATAGCCACCTTGAAGGCCCGGTACTCCCGCGTGAAAGAGAAGTACTGCGGCAACGGCGACCGCCCGCAAGCCTTCAATGTCTTCTCGCCGTTGCATCCTTACAAGTATTGCTTCCCTCACTGCCCTACCTGAGTCACAGGTCACAGGCTGTCCGTCACACTGAATGGAACTTTCCCGACCCAACAGTGGTCTATACACCCGAAATGAAGTTGTTTGGAAAGATTCGAAGCGGAGTTATCGGGCTTGTTTGCCTCGGTACTTTGGCTGCGTGCGGCAGTGATTCACAAACAGAGTTACGCGGATACCAGGCACCACGGGTTAAATCGTCGGCGAATGTATTTGTGACCGAGGCCGAAACCGGACGACCATTCGAACTAAAGGCCTCCGACAACGAAGTTCTTGTGGTGTATTTCGGATACACGCATTGTCCAGACATTTGCCCAACAACTCTTGTTGCAATCAGAAATGCAAAGAAGAAAATCGGCGACTTGGCTGCGCGTGTCGACCTAGCGATGATCACGGTTGACCCCAAACGAGATACGCCTGAAATTCTTCCCAAATACTTGTCGTCCTTCACTGACAAGTTTCATGCGTTAATTCCTGCTCAGCAGTCCGAACTGCGAAATGCAGAGAAAGCTTTTGACGCAACATCATCGGTGACTGAAGTGGACGGAAAGATCGAAGTAGTTCATGGCGGCAACTGCTACGTCGTTGACTCCACCGGAAAAGTACTCATTGAATGGCCATTCGGTATGGACGCTGCATCAATGGCACATGACCTCACAATTCTTCTACAACAAAGAGAGGCAACAACATGAAGAAAACAGTCAAGCAATCAGCACTCGCGCTACTCGCTGTGCTTAGCGTGGCGGGACTTGCTGCGTGTGGAGGCGATGGCACTGCTTCAGATACAACTGCTGACAGCGAACAAACAACTCCAGCCACACCAAACATCACTGTGACCGGACAATGGGCTCGAACAAGTCCAATGGCCACAGAAATGGGTGCTGCATACATGACCATCACCTCAGATGTTGATGATCAATTGTTGAGTGCAAAGGTTGACCCATCGGTTTCAACGATGACTGAGATTCACGAGACGGTGATGGGCGATGGTGGTGCAATGAAAATGCAGGAAGTCCAAAAGATAGACATCACCTCCGGCACCCCTACTGAATTGAAGCCTGGTGGATATCACGTGATGTTCATGGGACTGCAGTCACCGCTCAAGACAGGGTCAACCGTTTCAGTAACGCTGACCTTTGCGAAAGCCGGAGATGTTGTCGTGGACGTTCCAGTGCTTGAGGAAGCCCCCTGAATTCAATAGAAGACAACATGCCTGACAAAAATCGATCGGGCAATAAGGGGATGGTGGCAGCGCTAACGCTCATTGTCATCATTCCCTTGGTTGTCTTCATTGTTGTTCTGACTACACCATCTACGAGTACCTACTCCTATGTGATTTCTCCAGGAACTCAGGAAGCAATTAAAGAAGGCCGTGAGGTTCCGAATCAACTTCCCGTCCGACTCAATCTTGAGGTGGGCGACACTTTAGAAGTCACCAATAACGACTCCGTTGCCCACACCTATACGTTTCTCATTCTGCGCCCCGGCGAGACTGGTCGGTACACCTTCCATAATGCTGGTGTCTTTGCTGCAGCTTGTACGGTCGCAAAACACAAGGAAGTGACAATTACCGTCCGTGAGTGACACACTATGTAGGTGAGCAAAAAAAGCGAGCAACAGTTTGATTCCGTAATGCGGGACAACTTTGCTGCCGTATCTGCTTACGCACGCAGCGCCACGTCACGTCGTCACCTTGCCGAAGAAGCCGTGCAGGAAACCTTCATTCGGGCTTGGCGCTACTGGCCAACATTTCGTGGCGAATCACCCGTCATCTCCTGGCTCATCACAATCTGTCGCCGGGTCATCATTGACCTAGTACAGAAGGAATCTTCAACCGAACAACTTCCCCAAGATGTTGTCGACAAAAAAGATGAGTTTGAACAAATCGCGCTTCAAGAACTTGTATCGCATCTTCCATTGCCACAACGAGAGGTCGTTGTGTTGTGTGCATTCTTGGGCTTTGACTACGACACTGCAGCGTCAACACTCAACATTCCCGTCGGAACTGTTCGATCTCGTCTCGCACGCGCCAGAGAAACTCTGGGCAAGGAACTTGAAATAGCTCGTGCGGTATAGCAGTGGATTGTCGTACTGCTCAGAGAATGATTGTTCAGCCAGTTCTTTCGGCTGAAGATCGCACCGCGGCAAGGCGCCACATGATTGAATGTCCGTCTTGCGCCGCCCAAGAAGACGCAGCCGTGGAAGAAGCTCTCGGAATCCGTTTGTCCCAACTGCGCGAACCATGTCACTATCTGCGAATCGCTCTGTACGTCGCAGGTGGACTCCAAACATTCTTGGCGTTGCCCTGGATCTTTGGCGCAACTCCGTTATGGGGGCCAAGTGGTGAAACAGCAGTCGCTCATCTCACTCGCGACGGGGTGATTGGACTCGTTCTTGGTCTCATCGGCATTGCAGTTGGGCTGAATCCCCGACTGGCCTACTTTGCCCTTTCAGTCTGTGGAATTCTCGTCACTTTGCAAGTGATTGCATTCATTGCAGATCGCACTAGCGACCGCGTACACCCCGTCTTCGAGACAATCCACGTTCTCTCCATCATCATTACGGTGTTAGTTGCCATCGTTGCCTTCCCACCTCGACGCAGGCAGTAGGCCCCTTCGCCTGTGGTCTAAGGTTGCTCTATCCAATTAAACGGCTAACCAAGGAGTCACTATGGCCCGTTATTCACGTGTGCTTGCATCCGTTGCTGCACTCACCCTTATCGTTTCCGCTTGCGGCGGTGGCGATTCATCATCCGACACCACTGTTGCATCTGGCGGTGAATTGGAACTCGTCAAGGCGGGATCCCTCACTGTTTGCTCAGACGCACCATATGAACCATTCGAGTTCCAAGACGAGAATGGCGAATGGACTGGCTTTGACATGGACGTTGTTCGCTCCATTGCCGAAGACAACGGTCTTGAGCTTGAAGTCAGCGTTCAGCCATTCGACGGCATCTGGTTAGCCCCAGCTGCTGGCAAGTGCGACATGGTTGCATCGTCAATGACAATCACCGAAGAGCGTGAAAATGCAGCTGACTTTACAAAGAGCTACTTCGATGCGTTCCAATCACTGTTGGTGCGCAAGGCCGATGCTGCAACATACAGCTCACTTGATGCACTTGCAGGCAAGAAGATTGCTGTGCAGACCGGTACCACTGGTGAGTCATTTGCAAATGCAAACAAGCCAGAAGGTGCAACCATCCAGTCGTTCGACGAAGCATCAGCAATGTTCCTTGCTCTTGAGTCTGGCCAAGTTGATGCAGTTCTTCAGGACTACCTCATCAACAAAGAGCGCGCAGACAAGCAGGGCACTTCAGCTGTTTCTGTGAAGTTCGAAGACACACCAGAGCAGTACGGATTCGCAGTTGAAACCGGCAACAAGGCACTCCTTGACATCTTGAACAAGGGCATTGATGACTTGAAGGCTTCTGGCGAATACAAGACCATCTACGACAAGTACTTCATCGGTTAATCACTGATTTAGTTCGCAACAGAAAACGAGGGGGCCATGGCATTAAGCAAGCGCAAGCGTGCGATGTATACGCGGTACGCCGTGTACGCACTCAGCATCGCAGCACTTGTAGCCATGGCTCTTCTCGTTGACTGGGGCAAACTCAGCAACGCAATGTTCCGCTGGAACATTGTGAAAGAACAATTTCCCGACATCCTCACCAAAGCGGCCAAGAACACGGTCATCTTCACCATTCTTGGTTTTGCAGGTGGCCTTAGTTTCGGCCTCATTTTTGCGTTGATGCGCCTCAGCAGCATCCGCCCCTACCGCTGGCTCGCAGCCACATACATTGAAATCTTTCGAGGTATTCCCCTCGTTGTCACACTCCTCATTCTTGGCTTTGGAATTCCCATTGCAACCGGTTGGCAATGGCCAAACGCATACATGCAAGGAGCGGTGCCGCTAGCACTGGTTGCTTCGGCGTACATGGCGGAAACCATTCGCGCTGGAATTGAAGCAGTCCCCAAAGGACAAATGGAAGCTGCGCGATCGCTTGGAATGTCGTACTCGCGCGCGATGGCCACCATTGTTATTCCTCAGGCTCTGCGCATCATTGTTCCGCCGCTCACAAACGAATTCGTTCTCCTCATCAAAGACACCTCGCTCATTTCGGTTCTCGGTGTCACCGCTGCAACAAAAGATCTTGCGCGTTTTGGGCGAGACGGCGTGAACTCAACCGCCAATGCCACTCCCCTCATGGTTGCCGGATTGGTCTATTTGGCAATGACTCTCCCACTCACACAGTTAGTGGCATGGATGGAACGCCGGGCAAAGGCAGCAGGCAAATGACAAACGACCCGATCTTCATTGACGATTACGTTGTCAGTATCTCTGCGCTCAACAAATCATTCGGCGCCAATCACGTGCTTCGTGGAATTGATCTTGAAGTGCAACGCGGCGAAGTTGTCTGCATCATCGGGCCATCAGGTTCCGGAAAGAGCACCCTCTTGCGTTGCGTCAACATGCTGGAACAACCAAGTAGCGGCCAAATTGTTGTCTTAGGTCGCGAACTCACCGACATTGATTGCGACATCGACGAAGCGCGCACGAAAATCGGCATGGTGTTTCAACAGTTCAATCTGTTCCCACACATGACCGCACTTCAAAACGTTTGCGTTGCTCAACGAAAAGTTCTCAAGCGCAGTGCTGCAGAGGCAGAACAAAAAGGACGCTCACTCCTACAACGTGTCGGGCTTGGAGAAAAAGCCGATGCGTACCCAGGCCAATTATCTGGTGGACAGCAGCAACGTGTTGCGATTGCCCGGGCATTAGCCATGGACCCCGATGTCATGTTGTTTGACGAGGCCACCAGCGCGCTTGACCCAGAACTCGTTGGCGAAGTTCTGCAGGTCATGCGCTCACTGGCTGAAGAAGGCATGACTATGTTGGTCGTCACTCATGAAATGGGATTTGCATCCAATGTTGCATCACGTGTGGTCTTCATGGACGGAGGAATCATTGTGGAGCAAGGACCCCCTTCTCAGGTGATCTCAGCACCTCGAGAAGAGCGCACACGCACCTTCCTAGCCAACGTTCTCAACCACTAAACACCCTCCTTCTACTCTTGCGCCCATGAGTGATCAACGCGAACGAATCCAAGCACTTCTCTCGCTGGCACAGCACCCCAACACGCCGCAAGCCGAAGCCGAGACCGCCTTGGCCATGGCATCAAAGCTCATGCAGAAACATGGGCTAACAAATGCCGACATCGCTGACGTTGGCGACGATGACGACATCAACATTGTTGAAAAGACATTCTTTGTGCGCGGACCGTACCGTGTTCGTCGCGTCAACCTGTTGTGGCAAATTGGTCGTCTTCATTCATGTGCTGGTTATAGAGCGTTCGATGACGAGAACGGCTGCGTCATGATGATGTACGGGCGTGAAAACGATCTCACTGCTGCATACACATTGTTCTGCGCTGCAGATCTGTTGGGAGCGCGTTTGCTTCCGCGTGGAGATCGTTCGTGGCGAACATCTTGGTGGCACGGATTCAATCTCGGAATTGTTGAAGCCTTGGGTACGGCCAAAAAAGAATTCATCAGTGAAAGTCCAAGTTCAGGACTTGTACTCGCAGATCGTCTGAAGCGTGCAGATCGGGAGATGCGTTCTGTAGCACCTCCTTTGTCGTCTGGTCGTGCGTATGCAGACGCATCTTCTGGTGCATTTGCAAATGGTCACGCAGCTGGGCGGGGGTTTTCATCTGGTGGTCGTTCATTCACAAGTGGCGTGCGTGGAGAACTTGGTTGACCAGCATTCACAGTCTTATTACACAAGCACGCGAGGGAGCCACTCGCTTTCCTCGCGCCACCCAGGAACAAGCGCTCACTTATTCCTGCGAGCAATTAGCAGACGACACATTAGGAATCCGCATCATGGTGCGTGAAGAAATCCAACCGTGGATTGAAGC
>JBIIJW010000070.1:0-6931 GCA_044233525.1 Ilumatobacteraceae bacterium
CATGGATGTGGATCACGGCTGGTGCCATTCGTTGTACTACGTCGACCCCAATGGAATCATGGTGGAGTTCTGCCGCGACACACCCGGCTACACACCAGACCCAGTTGAAGCCCGCAAAGCATTGTTTGAGAATTAAAAAACACCCCCGGTCCGTAGACCAGGGGTGTTTTCTAGCGAGTGTTGTAACTAGTGTTCGCTGCCTGATCGTGCTTTAGCGATTCCCAAAATCATCAACCCGTAGAGACCCTTCGCTGTGACGTCAGCAAGTGTGTATCCAACTTGGCGCAAAACTTCGAGATTCTGTGAGACGTTGCCACCTTCACTAAATACGGGAAAGAGATACGCAATTGGGTAGACACACCACGTGATCAACAAAACGAGAGTTGCATTCTTGATTGCTGCAGAGACTGCTGCATTCTCTCTCTTTGCAGCTGCTTGCAGTTGCCCATAGAGCACCCACAAGATGTATACGAATGGGATCATTGCGAGAACCCAGTACAGCCACTTTGTTCCGTTATCTGCAGACATTTCGCCTGGATATCCCAGGCCAATCATCAACACGGTTGCAGGTACCAATCGAAGCATTAACTTCTTGCGCTCAGCACCTGCGACACCGAGAACGATAAGAAGTTCAATGACAAGAAGTGGAACCGTGATTAACCAGTCGGCGTAGCGATAGCCCTCGTTCATCTGGCCTTCGGCGAAGCCAGACCACATTCTGAAGTAGTGATAGCCGGCGATGCCAACAACGACTGCGGAGACTGCAACACCAGAACGGTACGCCTTAGCGACACTATTGATCTGAGTGAGGAAGTACACGAAGGCGCCCAGCATGACTGCTGTACCAAACGAGAGGACGTTGTACACCAGGGTGTAGTTGTCTCCTGTGAGAGAAACTTTGTCCATTTTTGTTTTCCTTTGCTTTAATTCGTGGTTCAGAACCACGAGCGACGGGAACAAGTAAAAAACCTCGAAAGGTGGCTCTCCTTTATCCCCTGCTCGGACAATACAGATAATCCACGGGGGTGTTGAACAATCACTTCATGGGCATAGGTTGGCGGCGGTCGGCGCCCTTGTAGCGATTGAGGTTCCCCCGATTACACTTGACATTGGATGTATTCGGCGTCTTGGGCGAGTTTCGCTCTGAATTCCGTTCCGCCTCCGCGCCTTTAGCTCAGTCGGTAGAGCAACGGACTTTTAATCCGCAGGTCCTGGGTTCGAGCCCCAGAGGGCGCACCACATCCGTTCGTCCTGGAGGTAAGAGATGACCGGTGCAGTTCGAGTCGACCGTCATGGCGACTTTTCCACCATTACGTTGTGTAACCCAGCCAAACGCAATGCGTTGTCGCTTGATGTGTTGCATCAATTGATTGACGCCTTTACTGCCGCAGGTCAGTCCGACGCGCGCGGAATCATCCTTGCGGCTGAAGGTCCCGTATTTTCCGCTGGCCACAACTTTGGCGACATGTTCCAGGCATCACAGGCTGATGCACAACAACTCTTCACCGTGTGCTCGTATCTCATGAAATTGATGCACAACATTCCTCAACCAATCGTTGCGAAGGTTCATGCATTGGCTACCGCTGCTGGTTGTCAGTTGGTTGCCACATGCGATCTCGCCGTGGCTGGTCGCTCTGCCGGTTTTGCATTGCCCGGCGGCAAGGGTGGCTTGTTCTGCCATACGCCGCTTGTTGCCGTGGCACGATCACTTACTCCAAAGCGTGCAATGGAGATGGCGTTGACAGGGGATGTCATCTCCGCAGAAGTCGCAGAACAGTGGGGCCTCATTAACTCAGTTGTTGACGATGACGAACTTGACGACGCGGTTCTGGATTTACTGAATCGCGCAACACGTGGTTCGGTGGAATCCAAAGCTCTCGGCAAGACGACCTATTACGAACAAATTGGTATGAATGTGTCTGATGCGTATGAGTTCGCAAGTGCTGTGATGGCGGATGCTGCGGTGTCAGATGTGGCACAAATGGGAATTCAAGCCTTTCTTGAAAAGCGACATCCAGACTTTGGTGGTAGGTAAATAGGTAATGAGTGTCACGATCCCCCCGAATCAGATCATTGAGATTGAACTTGCTGTTCAGGGAATGACGTGTGCCGCGTGTGCTGCGCGTATTGAGAAGACACTCAACGAGATTGACGGCGTAGAAGCTGCTGTCAACTACGCCACTGAGACTGCGATGGTTGCGTTTGACGGCGAATCGCAATCCAAGGAAGTAGTTCTTCAGGCAATTTCGAACATCGGCTACTCGGCGCATCCGGTGGACGACGAATCATTTGATGAAGATCTCAGTAAGTCAATGCGCATTGCTCAATGGCGTTTGATTGTTTCGCTGGTTTTTTCTGTCCCCGTGGTACTTCTCAGCATGGTGCCAAGTTTTCAAATTGTCGGTTGGCAGTGGTGGGCGATGGCTCTAGCTACTCCCGTGGTCACCTGGTGCTCGTGGCCATTTCACCGCACAGCGTTCAAGAATGCGATGCATGGTGCCAGCAGCATGGACACCCTCATCAGTGTTGGGGTCATTGCTGCAACGTTCTGGAGTGTCTGGGTGATGGTGTTTGGTGATGCGCTCGACACGATGCATTCCATGGGCGGCCTCACCATGAATATGCCGGGCCAGTCGCATGTGTACTTCGAAGTGGGGGCCACCGTTACTGCATTCATTTTGTTGGGCCGTTTCTTGGAGATGCGTGCAAAGAACTCTGCGGGTGACGCACTTCGATCACTATTGGCAATGGGTGCCAAGTACGCCACGGTGCTGCGCGATGGACAAGAAGTTGCTATCCCAGCATCGGTGGTGCGCGTCGACGACATTCTGGTCGTGCGTCCGGGCGAGAAAATTGCCGCGGACGGAGTGGTGACTGACGGAACCAGCAGCATCGACATGAGCATGATTACTGGCGAGAGTGTGCCAGTTGATGTAGAGCCCGGAGATCCAGTTACTTCGGCCACCGTAAATCAAAACGGACGTCTACTCATTCGTGCCACGCGCGTTGGCTCTGAAACAACTTTTGCTCGCATGGCCAAGTTGGTGCGTGACGCGCAATCTACGAAAGCACCGGTGCAACGCGTTGCAGACAAAGTGTCCAGCATCTTTGTTCCCACGGTGTTTGCTATCAGTCTTGCAACACTTGCTGCGTGGATGTTTTTTGATGGTGATTCCACGAAGGCGTTCACTGCTGCGGTGAGTGTTCTCATCATTGCATGCCCTTGCGCGCTCGGCTTAGCTACTCCAACAGCATTAATGGTGGGTAGTGGTCGTGCTGCACAAATGGGAATTGTCATCAAGGGCATTGATGTTTTGCAGAGTACCCGCCGCATTGACACGGTGGTCTTGGACAAGACCGGCACCGTGACAACAGGTCAGATGACTCTCGTTGGAGTTCATTGTGTGGATGGAGTGTCACGTAGCGAAGCATTGTTGTATGCGGCTGCAGTGGAGAAGGGGAGTGAGCACCCTATTGCACGAGCGATTGTTTCTTCCGCAGAAGATGAGGGATTGGACATCCCTGCACTTGATGAGTTCATGTCGATGCCTGGTGTGGGTGCAACCGGACGTATTGGTAGCGTCATCATCACGGTTGGACGTGAAGAAGTGTTCCGCGAGCGTTTGGTGATTATCCCGTCAACATTGAAAGAAGCACTGACTACATCACGCGAACGCGGCGAAACGGCTGTTGTTGTTGCTTGGGATGCACAGGCGAAAGCTGTATTGAGTGTTGCAGATCAACCGAAATCAACTTCGCCAGATGCAATCGCACAGTTGAAATTAATGGGATTGGCACCCATCCTTCTCACTGGCGATAACGAAGTCACGGCACGCGCCATTGCTGAATCAGTTGGAATCGACACGGATGAACACCACCTCTCTGCGGGTGTATTGCCAGACGAGAAGGTCAACATCGTGAAAGATCTGCAAGAACGTGGTTACGCAGTTGCCATGGTGGGCGATGGTGTTAACGATGCAGCAGCACTTGCACAAGCCGATGTTGGAATCGCCATGGGCGGCGGTACCGATGTAGCGATGCAAGCAAGTGATCTCACCATTGTGAATGGTGATTTGCGATCGGTGCCCGATGCAATTCGTTTGTCCCGTGCAACTTTGCGCACCATTCAAACGAATGTCTTTTGGGCATTTGCATACAACGTGGCAGCAATTCCATTAGCCGCTAGTGGCCGACTGAATCCCATGTGGGCCGGACTTGCAATGGCTTCTTCATCAGTATTTGTAGTGATGAACAGCCTGCGGCTTCGTCGAGTGCGATTAGCGCGCTAATTACACCTTCGTCAATGCTTCGTACGCTTCCTGAATAGCGATGATGGCGCTTCGTTTGTAATTGCGCACCGTTCTAGAGGAAATGCCCATCATCTCGGCTACGTCTTCGTTCTTCTTTCCTTTAGAGAATTCTCGAAGCAACGAAATGTGTTTTTCGTCAACACCCATGTCTTGTGCATCTTGCAGAACATGTGCAAGTCCGTCATATGAAAAAACATTGTTTTCAATGAGTTGATACAACACATCGTCTCCAACTTGACTCTCATCAACATGTCGAAGACGGTGATGCCGAACAAAAGTGTTGTACTCAATGTCGCGCACAAGGTTCGCAGCCACTTTGTGATGACGTCGATGGTGTGGGTATTGACGAATCACAAACCACGCCGTGGCCAACACGTCCACCATTGCGGTCTGCGCTCCGCCTTGTACAACGCGCCCACGCCGCTTTGCCATTGCCATCAGCGGGGGCAAGATGCGATGCAGCACAATGCGCGCAGCAATGTCGTCGTGTTCGCCCTCACGCACCAGATGCCACAACAACTGATCACCATCAACATCGTCAATGGCACGACCAAACCCCGCCAATTCCAGGACTTCATCCAAATCTGAGACGTGTTGTGGGAGAAATGGCCAGCTGTTCACATGCCGCAATGTGGCGGGTCGGCGCCGTAATCGCTCCCATTCATTGATCATGTCTCGGGCCGGGCCGGTGCTGATGGTGCTCCATACAAGTGGAGTATCTGAGTTAAGTGTCATGCCCCGCACGGTGCGACAGACCTTTTATCTCACGTCACACCACTAGGTTCACCCGAGGTCTCACCTGGGGAATTTCTTGGGCAATACTTACGACATGCGCATCACTTTGCCCTCGGGAACCGAAGCCGAATTCGTCAAACACCCACATCCAGTGATGGGACTTGTGATTGCCCCAGACATTTTCGGTTTGCGTCCTTTGTTTGATGAGATGGTGCAACGTCTCTCCGACGAATGGCACATGTCGGTGATTGCAGTAGAGCCGTTTCCTGGTCGAGGACTTGGCGCAAATGTTGAACCTCGAATGGCCGCAATTCCCGAGTTGAAAGATGTTGACGTGTTGCGTGACCTACATGACGCCGCAGATGTTTTGGGTACTTCAGCAACTGGGCTCCTTGGCTTTTGCATGGGCGGGATGTATTGCTTCAAAGCAGCCCGCGACGAACGCTTTGCGCGCATCGCGAGTTTCTACGGGATGATTGTGATGCCGCCTGCATGGCGCGGTCCTGGCCACGACGAACCACTTGCCAACCTGATTAATGGTTACGGAGACAATGTGTTGTCAATCTTGGGCGGGAAAGATCCATACACACCTGAGGCAGACATTGCGCAACTACGTGCAACTGGCGCAAATGTTGTGTTTTACCCCGATGCTGAACACGGTTTTGCTCACGATGCATCACGTCCATCGCACCGAGTAGAAGATGCCGCCGATGCATTTAGTCGCACGAAGGCGTGGTTGCTCAGCGCGCTGAGTTGAAAATTAGATAGCGCGTTGCTGAAGTTTTGCGCGATCAATAATGTGATACGTGCGGTCGTGCTGCTCTAGCCACTTCAACTTTATGAAACTGGCAATTGCTTTGTTCACGCGTTCACGTGATGCACCCACCATTCCAGCAAGTTCTTCCTGCGTAACAGGCAACGTGAATTCATCTTTTCCGCCGGACAAATCTAAAAGGCGTTTTGCGGTACGACCTGTGACATCAAGAAACACGGAGTCTGCGAGTGCTTGGTCCATCGCACGGAGTCGGCGACTCAGCATACGAATCACATTCCACAACAAATGATTTGAAGTATCGAGTTGTGCGTGAACTGCTGAATATGGAATTTCGAGAACAGACGATGTTTCAAGTGCACGTGCACCAGCGGAACGCGGACTCTTGTCCAACATGCCCATCTCGCCAAACAAGTCACCTTCATCCATGAGTGCGATGACACTTTCGCGGTGATCGAACGGACGATTGCCGATGGCGATTGCAATGCGACCAGACAACACCACATAGATGGTGTCGGGGTCATCGCCTGCTTCAAACAGGACGTCGCCGCGAACAAGTTCGCGAACCTTTCCCGCAGCAGTGATGGTGGAGAGCATCTCTGCGGGAGCATCCGCAAAGAATTCCGTGTCAGCAAGTACCTGTTCGTGTGCCATAGCGATTCTGACGGTACTACCCTTCGAGCATGGCTGAAAATGAAACCGTCTGGACCATCATCGTGGCGGCCGGGTCGGGGCTCAGATTTGGCAGTGCCAAGCAGTTTGAAGTCATCGGTGGCAAGCCCATTGTGCAGTGGGCAATAGACGAGGCGTCCAAGCACTCAGCCGGCGTCATTGTGGTGCTCCCCAAGGGAATGGCAGACGGACCGGGCCAGGTGGAGGGCGGTGCGACCCGTAGCGAGTCTGTCCGGCGAGGGCTCGCCGCAGTCCCAGATGATGCCACCATTGTGTGTGTCCACGATGCAGCTCGCCCTTTTGCCAGCCCAACTGTTTTTCACCGCGTGATCTCAGCGGTGGTGGATGGTGCCGATGCTGCGGTTCCCGGAATTCCAGTCGTTGACACCATCAAGCAAGTGAACGAATCAAATGTTGTGGTGTCAACGCCACGCCGCGAAAC
>JBIIJW010000071.1:0-6787 GCA_044233525.1 Ilumatobacteraceae bacterium
ATGAGGTGTGGCGTGAAGCCTGCACCTACTAAGGATTCGGCCAATAGCGAAAAATCCGATGCAGGCCGCCCCAGCGATGGAATCAGAACAACATCAATCGATGACACTGCGGTGTCTACTGCACAAACTTTGCAAACCCGTCGAATGGCATGCGTTGAGACTCCAATGAGTTGACGGGTGCACTGGTGTCGGTGTATCCGATAGCCATTCCACAAAACAACAATTCGTTCTCAGGTGCACCACAGAACTCACGAACTGCTTTGTGCTGGACCGACCAATACTCCTGTGCACAAGTACCCAACCCACGTTCGGTTGCCAACAACATAAATGTCTGTAGATACATGCCAAGGTCTGACCACTGCGGTGGACCCATGTTTCGATCGATGAAACAAAACATTGACGCAGGAGCATCAAAGAACTGCATGTTCTTTGCCATCTGACGCAAGCGTCCGGCCTTGTCCTCGCGTGGAATACCCAACTTGGCATACATCTGCTCGCCCAATTCAAAGCGATTAGTCCGGTACGGCTCGACAAGACCAGATGGATAGATGTCGTACTCAGGTGGTGCAACTTCTGGATTGCCAGCGATAATCGAGCGAAGGCGGTCTGTTGCTGCCTTCTCCAAGACATAGATTCGCCACGGTTGCACGTTGCCACCGCTTGGCGCTCTCGACGCATCGATGACGAGTTGACGCAAGACATCGTGTTCAACTTCTTGTTCTGTGAATTGGCGCACCGACAGGCGCTTATTGACTGCATCAATAACGTTCATGTTTTCACCCTACTCCAGCAACTTCGCACGAGATACAGTGAAGAAATGGCTGTTGCTGACGGAGACCGCACCAGGTTCTTTCCTCTCATTGAAAAGAAACACGGCCGCAAGATTTCTGAATGGATCGAACGCGTCAAGAACCTTGGTGATGCGAAATACCCAGAGCAAATTGCCTTCCTCAAGGAAGAACACGGCTTCAGTCAAGCCCACGCAAATGCATTAGTCATGTACGTACGAGGCTCTGCTTCATCCACCCGTCATAACTCCCCGGCTGAATACTTCAAGAGCCTCGACCCGCAAGCCGCCAAAACAATGAAGGCAATCTTTCAAGCCATTCAAAAGAAATTCCCTCAGCTCGACTTAGTCCTTGCGTGGAATCAGCCAATGTTGCGAATTGGCAAGCAAACAGTCTTTGGCATGTCGGCGTCAAAAAACCACTTGGCTGTTAACCCATTCAGCAAAGACGTTCTAGACGATCACGGCGACAAGCTGTCAAAGTTCGTGGTCAACAAGCACACCTTCCAAGTCCCCATCGATTGGACGCCTAGTACCACTCTCCTCCATTCACTTGTGAAGCAGCGCCTGAAAGAGATTGATTCGTAGAGTGAACTTTTCTCGCTGCGAAAGTGAGAGAATGTCCCCATGGACGATTCTTTCAAACGGCTCCGATCTCTCAACATCTACGCGGGCCTTCTGCACCTTGCGTCACTTGTTGCCATCATCGCTCTGTCGAATAGCACGTCTCTCCCCGTTAATGCGGTGTACTTGGCAGATGCACCGGGGCGCGGGCAGTACACAGACCCCATCAACTTGTTCAACCTCAATACCAGCTATGCGGTTGCGGCATTCATGGCGCTCTCAGCGTTCTTCCATTTCCTTGTTGCGTCACCATCGGTGTTCCCGAAGTATGTGGACGGACTCAGGAATCACATCAACCCTTATCGCTGGGTGGAGTATTCACTGTCGTCATCGCTGATGATTGTTCTCATCCTGCAACTGAACGGTGCCTCGGACTTCATCGCGCTACTCGCAATCGTCGGAGTAAACGCCAGCATGATCTTGTTCGGATGGTTGCAAGAGCGCTACACCACACCTGGTGACGGCGATCTTCGCCCGTTCTGGTTTGGCTGTATCGCTGGAATCATTCCCTGGATTGCGATTATTATCAATATGTTCTCCCCTAGCGGTCCGCCAGAGTCTTCAATTCCAGGATTCGTTATTGGAATCGTCATCACGTTGTTCATTCTTTTCAATTGCTTCGCACTGGTGCAATGGAAGCAATACAGGGCAACTGGAAAATGGGCTGATTATCTCTACGGCGAGCGTTGGTACATCCGCCTTAGCTTCATTGCAAAGTCTCTTCTTGCATGGCAGATCTTTGCTGGCATCTTGGCTTCGTAAACCTCGTCGGATCTAAACACTCATGATTGCTCTCTCCCTCTTAGACAACCTCCTCACGGCGCCAGTCATCGCGTTCCTCGTTGCACTCGTTGCAACTCTGTTGCGCTTTGACGTGCGACTACCAGAATCTCTCTACCCCGTCCTCTCTACCTACCTGTTACTTGCAATTGGTATCAAGGGTGGCCGTGCGTTATCGGAGTCATCCTTTTCAGATATTTGGAAACCGTTGATTGCCACGCTCGTGATTGGAGTCATCACGCCAATCATTGCCTTTGGTTTACTTCGTCTTCTCGGACGATTGGATGTTATTAACTCTGCAGCAATTGCGGCTCACTACGGCTCGGTCTCGGCAGTGACATTCACTGTCTTACTCGCATCTCTCGAAGCACGAGAGATGACCTATGAAGGATTTGCCGCAGGACTTCTGGCTGTTCTCGAGATCATTGGAATCATCGTTGCGTTGTTCTTGGCTCGCAGTGCGTCAGCAGAATCATCGTGGAAAGAAGCGTTCGCAGAAGTAGTTCGAGGAAGGAGCATCGCCCTCCTCGTTGCTGGTCTGATCATCGGTTCAGTTGTAGGCACTGAACGACTTGCACCCACCGACCCACTCTTTGTGGGACTCTTCTCTGGCGCTCTCACATTGTTCCTCATCGAATTAGGAGTCATTGCTGCTGAACGTCTCCGCGATATTCGCACCGCCGGGTTCAAACTTGTCGTCTTGGGTATTGCAATTCCGCTTATCAACGGAACCGTGGGTGCAGTCGCCGGAGCCACTGCCGGATTGAGCACTGGTGGAGTCGCGGTAATGGCAACACTTGCGGGTAGTGCGTCATATATTGCGGCTCCCGCTGCAGTTCGTATTGCTTTACCCAAAGCAAGTCCAGGGCTATATGTAACAGCATCACTCGGCATCACGTTCCCGTTCAACCTCACTATTGGAATCCCGTGCTACATCGCCATGGCGAACGCACTGACATAAAGGCACCAACATATGACTACTGCTGCACGTCAACTCATCACCATTGTCGCCGAGTCTGTTGTTGAACAGAAACTAATTGACGACATTAAGAAATGTGGGGCGAAGGGCTATTCCGTTAGCCATGTTCGCGGTGAAGGTGTTACCGGGAAGAACACTCTGGACCTCAATGGTCCAAGTATTCGACTTGAATCTGTCGTCACCGAGAAGGTTGCCGAATCAATCTTGGAGATGCTTGCCGAGAAGTACTTTGAGAAGTTTGCGGTGATTGCGTGGATCACGCCCGCATTGGTTGCGAGACCAGATCGCTTCTAAGGCACCGTTTGCATCACCACACCACAGGACGTGTTGCACCAACCGCTCGACCTTCTGCGCGAACACCACGTGGCACCATGTCGTTGGCTAGTTCCTTCCAGAGTTTCTTTAGCTTGTAGTGCGGTACGCGCGGAAACAAATGGTGCATTGCGTGATGATCATGACCACGAATCAACATCCCTGAACCACGGAACACGGCAACACGGGTATGTCTGTAGCGACTGGTTTCGTTAGCCGGATGATGCGGATACCACGCAAAGATAAACATCAACCAGCACAACTGCAGTCGAGCAGGTACCCACCACAGCAGTAGCGCTTCTAACCCGTATCCCTGCACAAAACAGACGACCAACACAATCGTGGTCAACAACCAAAACCGAATCTGTGCTTTCCCTTCCGCTTTGGCTCCACTTCGATTACTCAGAACCGCCTTGAACGGCGGTGGAAGAAGTATTCGCGTCGCGGGAATCAGTGCAAAAAATGGCAGAAATGCATACAGCATTGTCATGCCGTAGAACTTCACGGGTAGTTCACTTAATCGCCCGTCGGTGAAATGATCTGGGTCTCGCTTTGGGTCATTCGTGTATGCATGATGACGCATATGGCCAGCACGGTGCGATGAAAAGTTGATGCCGGTGGGGATTGATGACAAGACACCAATCGCTTCCTCCACCCAACGACCTTGTGGTGCTTTGCCCCAGATGTTCTTGTGGGTCGCTTCGTGCATGGGCATGTAGAACGTTGACGCAAAGACTGAGTTAAGGATGAGGCACTGCCACAACGGAAGAGTTCCGTTCACCCCGAGGACAATGACTCCCACCCAACACACCGTAAACAATAGAAATGTGACAACAATTCGGTACTGAATCCCGCCCCAATACTTTGCGGCGATCAGATTCTCTGCGCGGACATTCTCTGATCGAATTCCTGTTGCTGACGAAGCACTGGCCTTCGTTGCCTCATCGACAAGAAGTTCCTCAAGAGCCTCTGGTTGTGGCGTGGTGTCGTTCATGCCGTCAAAGTAGTCCGTTGATAGACACCTACCGAACGCTTCGGAGTATGCGTTCTATATTCCGAAATTCGGCTGCCGTTAGGCGAATGCTTAGAGGCCGTGTTCAGCCCTGAAATGGGCGACGATTGCATTGGCATGACCATGACCATGACCATGACTTATCTGCCATACCTCGAGAGTACTGCCACGCCTTTCACCTTGAACACGCAACGTTTAGATATGAGAACATTGAAGAGTGACAGAGCACCACAACTCAGACCCTGTACTCATCTCTGTCAACGCATACAGCAACGACCCGACTGGCTACCGAGACAAATACCAGCACCACCGTCTTGAGCTGCCCGCACGATTCAACGAACTTCTTCCGCCAGCTGCTGATGTGCTGGACCTTGGTTGTGGCCCTGGTCGCGATCTTGACTATTTCACATCTTGCGGGCATCGAGTAACCGGTGTTGAGCTAAACCCCGACTTTGTCGCAATGTGTCAACAGAATCATTCTGTTGTGCAGGTCGATGTACGAGATATGCAACGTCATCTTTTACCCGAATCTTTTGACGGGATTTGGGCACAGGCTTCTCTTGTTCATCTGTCGGCGGAAGAAGTTGTGGGCGTTCTCGTTGACTGTTTTGGTCTCTTGCGCAACGAAGGACTTCTGTATCTGTCGGTTCCTTCAACTGGAGACAGTGGCTGGCGAGATGAACCAGACGGCCGGCGCTGGTACACGGTGTGGCCAGACGACACGATTGCTTTCCCACTAGAAGCAGCAGGCTTCACAACCTTTGACATTTCACATGGTCCATATGTTGAAGTCTGGGCACGCGCATAGCGATTCCTCGGATGATCATTACCCGGCAATATAATTGAAGCCGTATGTATCCTCTTGTTAACGGCCTTCGCTCCATTGAGTTCGGAACACCTGGAGAATCACGCGACAAATTGGTGAACTTCATCCTTCATGGACAAAAACGTGCAACAGCTGGACTGCTTCGCGATTACATCAACGAGGACGAACCTGTGGAACACATTGGCGAACTTTTGGCCATGGTTGACAATGACGGCAAACATGTTGGGACTCTCAAGGTCACACGTGTCGAGATTCTGCGATTCATTGACGTGCCGGACGAGTTTGCGTTAGCTGAAGCTGAGGGCGACCTGAACGCCGCAGATTTCAGAGCAAGTCACCGTGAATTCTGGGAAGCAGAGGGCGAAGTCGTCGAAGATGACACCGAGATTGTCACCTTGTACTTCGACCTACTCCCCCAATAACTCAACTCTTTTCTCAAGCCGCAGATGCAGGTAGATGCCGACGAATATCTCACCAGTAATCCTTCATCAACTCGCTTGACCACACGGGCTGGACAACATCTCCGCGCGGCCCGAATTCAACCATCCATGGCTTGATATCGACAACGGGGGTTCCATCAATGGCATCAAGTCCTGCGAGGCGAATAGTTGATTCTTCAACCCCAAGCACTCGACACACCGTGACTCCGAGTCGATTTGGACGATCTTTGGCCCGTTGGGCAAAGATGCCAACTTCTGGCCAATCCTTGTTGCCTCGCGGATGACGAGCCATTCTGGATTCGTCCCACGATGCGCGGTCAAAGACATACACAACAATGCAGTGACTGAACTCTGCCAAACCTTGCAGTGACCTTGCATCAAACGGTGGCAACAATTCGATGCGTGAAATCTCGGAGTCCCATTGATCGTCTTCAGGCTCGTGTCGAGTACTTCGTACGACACCAATTGCACTAATGGAGAACTCTGAATTCATGGAAACCACCGTAGTGCAGACCTTTAGCGATCAAGCGCTCAGTAAAACTTCGAAATCCACGTCGCGTCTATTCGCTTGGTACACAGAATCAAAACGACATGATTCTCCGAAGAAGCGACCTACCCCTTCTTTGCTTGTGAGCGGAACCAATCAATAGTTGTTGTGAGTGATTCGGCAAGTGGAGTTGCATGATCTCCAAACACAGATGCATACGCGGAGTGATCAACGACGAAGTCCTCTTCGAATTCGTACAACATTTCAATCAGTTCGCGCGCTGGTGGAATAAACAAGCCCGCCATGCGCATTTTTCCCTTGGTTAATTTTGTTGAACGCGGCTGCGTACCTGCAATGTCAGCTGCCATCTCAAGAAAGCGGCGGTTGGTAACCGCGGGTGCATTCGGCACGTGCCATGCGCGACCAAGTGAGCGATCATCCAGCCCTAAACGAACAAGTGCCTCACCAAAGTCACGGACGTAGGTGTACGAATGCAGCGCATCGGGATTACCCATCACTTCTGCTTTTTTGCCAGTGATG
>JBIIJW010000072.1:0-6759 GCA_044233525.1 Ilumatobacteraceae bacterium
TTGATCGCACTCTCACGCGCGCGGGCACGGTGATTTCACAAACAAATGCAGAGATGTGGAAGACAACAATGGCTCCCGCAACAGCAGCGACTCTCACGCAACTGATGATTGGTGTCGTGAAAAACGGAACTGCCACATGTTGTTTGCAGTTGCGCAATGGCATTTCCGTTGCAGCCAAGACGGGTACTGCACAGTTGAATCCAGAAGGACAACAAGAACGGTCTCACGCATGGATTACAGCTTTTGCCCCCGTAGAAGCACCGCGATATTCCATTGCGGTGTTTATCAAGGGCGTCAACGATGAAGTCAGTGCCAGCACCGGTGGTCGCCTTGCTGGTCCTGTTGCAAAACAAGTATTAGATGCCGCATTGGCTATACCGGTCGCCCCTGCCCCAGCCCCCTAACGGCGGACAGGTAGCCTTGACGAAGTCTTATGTCGAATGAACCCACCGTCATCAATAATCGCTATCAGCTGGTGCGCCGCATTGGCCGCGGTGGCATGGCTGAGGTTCATCTTGCCCACGACATCCTCCTCGACCGCGATGTCGCGCTGAAGATTCTTTTCCCCGAACACGCTGTCGACCCCAACTTCGTTGAACGTTTCCGCCGCGAGGCCCAGGCTGTTGCCGGCCTGAACCACCCCAACATCGTCAGCGTGTACGACTGGGGCCAAACCGGCAACACCTATTTCATGGCCATGGAATATGTCGAGGGTCGTACATTGGCCGATCTCATTCGCCGCCACGGAAAAATAGAAGCCCGCAACGCAGCCGGTGCAGCAATGTCTATTGCAGAAGCGCTGGCGTATGCACACCGCAACAATGTGGTGCACCGCGACATCAAGCCAGCAAACATTTTGATTGGCAGTAACGGCGCCGTGAAAGTGGTGGACTTTGGAATTGCGCGCGCACTCGATGCGGGGCACGAAGAAGGTCTGACACAAGACGGTGCTGTCATGGGTACCGCCACATACTTCTCACCCGAACAAGCAAAGGGTGAAGGTCTCGATCTTCGATCAGATTTGTATTCGCTGGGAATTGTTTTGTACGAAATGCTGTCTGGCGAACCGCCGTTCAGTGGCGACTCTGCATTGGCAACGGCGTACAAGCAAGTGAATGAGAACCCGCGGCCATTAGCGCAACTTGTTCCAGGTCTTTCAATAGAACTCAACACCATCGTTGCTAAGTGCATGACCAAAAATGCAAACCGACGGTACGAGAGTGCAGAAAAGCTTCGTGATGATTTGCGTCGTTACATCGACGGCAAACCAACAGTGGCTGGTGATGAATATCGAGCCGTTCGAAACCAAGCACCGTTGATGGCTGCCGGCGAAGACGAAGCCACCACCGTGATGGCTCCAATTGGTCTAGACCCGAACGCCACTGTTGCAATGCCACCAACGCCGCAAACAGAAGTTATGCCAGCCACCATGGCGCCAGTAGAGACACTTCCTGAATACGACGATGAACAACCATCAAAGCGCGGCTACATCATTGGTGCCGTTGTTGCTGCGGCTGTCATCTTGGGTGGCGTGGTGTTCCTTGTTTTTGGAATGGGCGGATCATCTGGTGTCACCATTCCCGATGTTAAAGGCAAGACATGCGATGTTGCCAAGGCTGAACTAGAAGCCGCACAGTTTGTTGTTGCGCTGAACCCTGCAGAAACAGTGTGTGACGCAGCTGTGGTGGTGCAAAACCAATCACCCGCTGCGTTAGACACAGCAAAAACAGGCGAAACCATTACCTTGGTGTTCCCTGTTGCTGGTGTTCAAGTTCCCGCCGTGAAGGGTCTTACGGAAGAAGCAGCGCGCGCAGCCATTGAAGGCGCAGGGTTTGTGTTTGCAAAAGGCCCCGACGTCATCGACAAGACATATGCCCTTGGGCAAGTTGCTGTGCAAACACCTGAAGGTGGTACACAACAACCAAAGGCAAGCACCATCACGGTGAACTTGTCTGGCGGATCTGGTCAGCTTGCGGTTCCAACAGTTGTTGTTGGTCAAACAACAGAAACTGCGCAAGCATTCTTGCAAGCAGACCCCTACAAATTTGTTGTCACCATTGCCGAAGAACCAAGCGCAACTGTTGCCAAAGGTCTTGTTATTCGAACCGAACCTGTTGTTGGTCAACTTGTTGACAAAGGTGCGGCCGTCACGTTGTATGTGTCGTCTGGTCCGCAGCCTGTGGCGATGCCAAGTGTGAAGGGTCTCGCCGAAGCCGATGCGCGTGCTCGGTTGACAGCAGTTGGTCTTGATGCAACCGTTGAATATGCAGATCTAGCAGCAGGAAATGTGAACATCGGTAAAGTGATTTCGCAAGGAACTACCACCGGAACAATGGTGACTCCAGGAACAAAGATTGTTCTTACTGTTGGGCGCGATGCCGCCACAGCACCACCAGCTGGTTAACGACTACAACGGCGCAAGAAGTTGCGCAACATGTCATGACCGTGGCCGGTGAGAATGCTCTCTGGATGAAACTGCACACCTTCCACATCAACATCTCGATGCTTCACACCCATCACAATGCCATCACCAGATTCGGCCGTGATGACAAGTTCGTTCGGCATGGTGGCGCGATCAATCACCAACGAGTGATAGCGCGTTGCTTCCACTGGTGACGGAATTCCTTCAAACACTCCCGAGTTGGTGTGAGTTACAAAAGAAGTTTTGCCATGCATTAACTGCGGCGCGCGAACAACGTTGCCGCCATACACGTGACCAATTGCTTGATGCCCGAGGCACACTCCGAACACGGGTGTGTTTCCTGCGAACGCACGAATGGCGTCGCAGATAATTCCGGCGTCTTCAGGGCGACCAGGTCCAGGTGATAACAAGACACCATCTGGCTTCATGGCCACTGCCTCATCCACGCTGAATTGATCGTTGCGCACCACCACGGGTTCGGCACCCAGTTCACCCAGATATTGCACGATGTTGTAGACAAAACTGTCGTAACTATCGATGACAAGGACCCGGGCCATGTCTCTAGCCTGCCGTGTTGAGGGCCATTTCGTGAAACCAATTGATGGCTGGCGTTCTACACTTTGACCCGTGGCTACAAACAAGAAAAAAGGCGGTCGCGTCACCCCCAAGGGCGGACACGCGAATCCAACGAATATGCACGGAACAAACGCGGAATCGGTGGAATCCAGCACGCGCTACACCCCGCCCACTGCTTCCCAGTACAAGCAACCCAGCCCTCAGTGGGTGCTGTACGTGCTGTTTGGGCTGCTTGGCTTTGGCACCATCGTGATCTTCTTTTATTACATCGGCTTTGTGCCTGGCGGTCGCAGCAACTGGTACCTGGCCGTGGGTCTGTTCTCGCTTTTGGGCGGGTTATACACAGCCACCAAATACCACTAGTTATTGCCAATAACGCCTGTTTTCGGGCTTCAGAGGAATGACAGTCGTGTCATTTCCAACAGAGTTATCCACACTCTGTGGAAACCCCGTTATTCGTACAGCGGGGCGACGATGTCCATGTCTTCAAGACAATGCTTTGGCGGTGGCGGATCTTCGTCTGGTGCCATCACCACGCGAAGCTCTACTCCACACACACTGCAGCGATAACGAACGTTGATCTTTCGCATCTCGCCAGTTGGTGGCGGTGGAGGCATGCTGGTGGTCATTGACTTCAACATCCCGAAGCCAAACTTCCACGTCAGCCGGAAAATCAACACGCCCACGGCAAACCACACAATGGTTCCCCATGCGGGCCACGAAATCGCGAACGTGCTGATCACGACAATCGCTTAGCCGAGGCGTTCGATGATGGTGGCGTTGGCCATGCCGCCACCTTCGCACATGGTCTGCAAACCGTAACGACCATTCGTACGCTCGAGTTCATGCAGCAATGTGGTGAGCAAACGTGTACCGCTTGCGCCAAGTGGGTGACCCAATGCAATGGCTCCACCATTTGGATTCACCTTTGACATGTCGGGGTGCAATTCCTTTTCCCATGCCAACACAACTGATGCGAATGCTTCGTTGATCTCGGTGATGTCCATATCGCCCATTGAAAGACCAGCCTTTGCCAGTGCCTTTTGTGTTGCAGGAATTGGTGCAGTCAACATCAACTGTGGGTTGTCACCAGCAAGACCGAAGTTCACGAAACGAGCGCGTGGCGTGAGACCCAGTGCGCGGCACTTCTCTTCACTCATGATGAGAACAGCGGATGCGCCGTCTGTGATTTGGCTGGAGTTACCCGCAGTCACGCGGCCACCGTCTTCTTCACTACGGAATGCAGGCTTCAGTGTCTGCAACTTCTCAAAGGGAGACTCACGAATTCCTTCGTCTGTTGCCATCAGTTTTCCTTCAGCGTCTAACACAGGAAGAATCTCGCGCTCGAAACGGCCTTCTGCCGTTGCTTGTGCAGCAAGTGCTTGTGAACGTGCACCGAAACGGTCCATGTCTTCGCGAGTGATGCCCCACTTGTCGGCAATCATTTCTGCACTAATTCCCTGTGGCACCAAGCCACCGTCTGGTGCATAACGTGCGGACACTTGCGGACCGAATGGGAAGCCGTACTTGCCATCTGCAATGGCCGAACCCATTGGCACGCGAGTCATCACTTCAACACCTGCTGCAATCACCACGTCGTATGCACCGGCCATCACGCCTTGCGCTGCGAAGTGTGCTGCTTGCTGGCTTGAACCACACTGACGATCGATGGTGGTGCCAGGAATTGTTTCTGGCAAACCTGCAGCAAGGACTGCGTTGCGACCAACGTTGAGGCTCTGTTCGCCCACCTGCATGACGCAGCCCATAATGACGTCTTCAATGAGGTGTGGATCGATGTTGTTGCGCTCGACAAGCGCCTTCAATGTGAAGCCGGCGAGGTCAACGGGGTGCCAATCCTTCAAGCGGCCATTGCGCTTGCCAAGTGGTGTGCGAAGTGCGTCAACAATTACTGCGTTCTGCATGATGGTTCCTTTTCTGGTTCCGAGTGACTAAGAGTCTGCCTTGTGGGAAGCCCTGTCTCCTAGTCGAGGCGTTGTGGCCTATTCCCCTTCAAGAACTTTGGCGAAAACACGGTTCAACGCCACCACATCGGTGTCGGTGAGGGTGTTGGTGAAGGCGTGGCGAACGATGCGGTAGTAAATGAAACTCGCTTCTCGCCACACCTCGTGACCCTTCGGTGTGAGAACAATGAGGGTGGCGCGGCCATCGTCGAGCACGGATTTTTCGCGAGCGATGAGTTTGCGTTTCTCTAGCTTGTCTAACTGGCGCGACAAGCTGGAGGGGTTGGCCATCACGCGCTCTGCTAAATCGGTGAACCGGAATGCGCCCTCTTCAGTACTGGTGGCTAACGCATCAAGCACTTCGTACCACGGCAACTGCAAGTCCATTTCTTCTTCCAACGCATGCGACAGCATTTTGTCGAGAGCGGCGTGAGCGGTGCGAAATGCACGCCACACTCCTAAGCGATCTGGGTCTGGAAGTGTCATGAGGCTGGCGGTGGTGCGGTGACACGAGCAAAGTGTGCCAATGCTTCATCACGCGTGGTGTGTGTTGACAGTAGTGCGCGACTTGGCATCACTAATTTTGGTTGTGACACTCCAAGAACTGCGGTGAGGCGATTGTTCACGCTGTAAATAGCGCACCATTTCCCCTCTGCTGGGTTGCCTGCCACAACATCTACTTTTGCTGATCCACTTGGGCGGCCCAAACATTGAATGCGCGCATCGAATTGATCACTCCAGAAGAACGGCACGGCAACATACGGTGTCATCTCCGCGTTATTGAGCGTTGCCAACAAATTTGTTGCGGCGTGTGCACCTTGTTCTGCGGCGTTTGTCCAGTGCTCTACGCGCATGTCTGTTTCAACATCGGCGAACAACTCATTTGGCCAACGCAACACATCGCCAGCTGCATAAACATTCGATGGTCCAGCACACAAATTCGCATCGCACACCACGCCATCACGAATAGTGAGACCCGAGGTGTCTAACCATTGCGTTGCAGGTGCAACACCGATTCCAACAATCACTACATCTGCCGGAATGTCTTCAGCGGTGGTGAGTGCAACGCTTGTCACGCGTGAGTCTCCACGAATCTCTGCTACTTGCACACCACACTTCACTGCAACACCATTGCGAATGTGCACATCGCCAATGGCCGCGCCCATTTCTGCACCCATTGCGCGAATAAGTGGTGCCTCCAATCCTTCCAGCACCGTCACATTCGCGCCGCGCTTCTTTGCGGTTGCGGCTGCTTCTAAACCAATAAAGCCGGCACCAATGACAACAACATTTGTGCCTTCCTTGATCTCGTTGCGCAAGGCAGATGCGTCATCAACAGTGCGCAACACATGAACGCCTGCAATGTTCGGTTGCTTGGGCAAACGCCGCACTACTCCGCCCGTTGCGATGATGAGACCGTCGTAGGTAATTTCTTCGCCGTTTTCCAATGTGATTGTGTTTGTTGTGGAATTAAGCGACTGTGCCGCCACACCCAATTTCCATGTGAGATTCAACTCAGCAAGTGCATCTGGCTTTCGTAAAGCAACGCGTTCGTCATCCCAATCACCAGCGAGATAATTCTTTGACAATGGCGGCCTGTCATATGGCATGTGCGTTTCTGCGCCCACCATCACAATCTCGCCGATGAATCCGCCAGAACGAAGTGTTTCTGCGGCACGAGTTCCAGCGAGCGAAGCGCCAACAATCACAATCTTTTGCACACTCACAGGTTACGAAGCACACATTCCCACAACACAGTTCTCACGAAAGGGTTTATGATGGCACTCAGCGAGTCGGATC
>JBIIJW010000073.1:0-6756 GCA_044233525.1 Ilumatobacteraceae bacterium
CGTCGGTTGGGCAACTCGCAAATTGGGAACGCCAGTCCGTTGGACTGAGACTCGTACCGAGAACATGCTGTCAATGGGTCACGGGCGCGCTCAGTTGCAGAAGACTCGCATGGGTGGAACTCGCGAAGGTCGAATCACTTCGTATCGTCTAGATGTCTTGCAAGATGCAGGTGCTTATGCAAAAGCAGGAGCTGTGCTTCCATTCATGACTCGCTTAATGGCTGGTGGCGTCTACGACATTGCGCGTGTTCAGTTTGAATCGCATTCAGTTCTCACCAATACAACCCCAACAGTTGCGTATCGCGGCGCAGGCCGACCCGAGGCAACCGCAGCAATTGAGCGAACAATTGATGAGTTTGCTCGCGTCTGCGGGCTAGACCCCGCTGAGGTGCGTCGAAAGAATTACCTTGTGCCGTCAGCATTCCCGTTGACAACTGTGATGGGTGCAAAATACGACTCTGGTGAATATGAAGCAGCGTTAGATAAAGCACTAGAGGCGGCCGGCTATCAAGATCTTCGTGCCGAGCAACAGCGGCGTCGTCGTGCTGGAGTTCCTGTGCAACTTGGAATTGGCTTGGCGTCTTATGTTGAGACAACCAATCCCATGGGCTCAGGTGATTACGGCTCGGTGGAAATCACTGGTGACGGCGGAGCCATTGTTCGAACCGGATCTTCGTCCCATGGACAAGGTCATCACACTGCGTGGGCAATGTTGGTCTCGGACGCAACGGGAATTCCATTCGACAAGATTGATTTCCGATTTGGCGACACCGACGACATTGTGCGCGGTGGCGGCACTGGCGGGTCACGCTCGTTGCAGGTTGGTGGATCTGCGGTGAAGTTGGCAACAGACTCTGTGGTTGAGAAGGCTCGTCAGCGAGCAGCAGACCTGTTGGAAGCAGCAGTAGAGGACGTTGTCATTGACACCGTGCGCGGCGGTTTCCACGTTGTTGGATCACCAGCACCAATGCGCACCTGGAGCGAGTTAATGGTGGGAATCGATGCTCCTCTCGAAGCAGAAGTTGATTATGTGCCAGAAGGTGCAACGTTTCCGTTTGGAACACACGTGTGCGTTGTAGAGGTGGATATTGAGACTGGTGCTGTCGGCGTTATTCGACATATCGCATGTGATGATGCAGGAACCATCATCAATCCGTTAATCGTTGATGGGCAAGTACACGGCGGAATTGCACAAGGTGTGGCGCAAGCATTGCTAGAAGTTGTTGCCTACGATCCCGATGGCAACCCAATTACATCGAACTTTGCCGACTATGGGTTCATCTCTGCAGCAGAGTTGCCAAGTTTTGAACGTGTACCGATGGAAACTCCAACTCCACGAAACCCCCTTGGAGCAAAGGGAATTGGTGAAGCGGGAACAATTGGTGCAACACCTGCAGTACACAATGCGGTTATTGATGCCGTGAGCCATCTTGGTGTTACTCACATTGATATGCCATGCACGTCGGTGAATGTGTGGAACGCGATTCAGTCCGCAACCACGGGCTGAGTTGCTTCAGCCCTAATTCCCAAATACTGGCGCGCAAGAAGTGCGCCTGAATAAATCAAGACAATCATCACCCCAGCACAGACAATGTATGTGCTTTGACCGATGCGGTCGTATGTTGCGCCTGCCAATCCAGCAGCCAGTCCTCCCGACAATGTGAGAGTGCCGTTGTAGACGCCTTGCGCTGATGCGAGTCGATTACTGGGTGCCACCATTGCAAGAGCTGCAGACCCTCCCGTGATGGTGAGGCCGTCGATAATTCCATGCAACACGCCGACACCCAACATGAGATAGGGCGATGACAGTGTTCCGTACAAGGTCATGCAGATTGCGGCAAGTGTCAATCCTGTGATGCTCGCACGGAAAGGTCCGTACTTCTGTGTGAGTCGACCACCCAGCGGTGCCAAGAAAATCATCGGCAATGCGAACACGGTGATTCCGACACTTGCAACCCAATCTGGCGCCTTGATGTCGTCCATCATCACAGACCAAATGGAATCAAAAGTTCCAATCATGATGTACAACGAAAGCCCAATCACCACGACACCTGCGATGGGTCGAACAAGTAGAAGGTCAAATGCAAAACGTTGTGACGGTGCTTCATCCCGTGCGGCTTCGTTGACGTGAACTTGGAGAAGAAACAACAGAACGATTGCCATTGCACCCGCAACGATGAGAAAGGGACTGGCAAGACCCAGTGGTCCAACCGTGACCGCCGAAACAACTGGACCCAGTGCAAAACCAGCGACACCCGCGGCAACGATGCGCCCCAGGTTGGAGCCCATCTCATCGGGATTGGCGAGGATGATGATTCGTCGTAGCGCCGGATCCGCTGCACCACCACCAATGCCCGTGAGGAATCGACCCAACAACAACACGATGAAAGAGGAGCCAAACGCCATGACAAAACATCCGACAATTTGCGTGACTAGCCCAATAGCGACAAGCCGTCGTGCGAATCCTTTGTCAGCGATGGGGGCAACGAAAACATTTGAGAGAAATCCCGCTACAAATCCGGCGGCCACAATGAGACCAAGCTTTGATTCGGTGATTCCGTACTCGTTGCGAAAGTCGTCGAGGACGGTGAACATCACGCCGTAACTCATTGCGCCGAGTGCGCTGGCGCATTGAAGAACGGTGACTAATCGTTTTTGTTTCATCGGGAGCGACCTACGAAAGAGATGATTTGACGTGGTCAATTAGTTGCGGCCATGTTGCGCGCAGGCCTGGATGCAAATTGAATCCACCGACATTTTCGATGGGAACCCACTGTAAATCCTCCGACTCGGCATTGGCTTCAAATGCTCCAATGTCCCCATCGGTATGCGCAATCACGGTGTGATATTGCCAGTTGCCATGATCGTCTGTAAAGACGATCTTGAAATCGAGTAGCTCTGGGTCGATACCGGCCTCTTCGTTCGCTTCTCGTGCAGCTGCGAGGACTGGATTCTCGTGTGAATCAAGTGCGCCACCTGGCAATGCCCATGTTCCGCCGCCATGTACCCATCCTGCGCGCAATTGCAACAGAACGCAGACGGGGGAGAGGTCTGTGCGCACCAGAAGAAGTCCTGCGGCTCCGAATCGACCCCAATGGCGCGCATTGCACTGGATGCAGTCCACCCAACCGTCGCCATCCCGAAAAGCCATTGCTAGATGTTGGCACACGTCGGTGCCTCGCGACCGAGTGGCGGACATGTTCTACGGTGTGACCATGCAAGTTGAGCGGTTAACAGGAGTCCTCGGAGCCAAAGTGACTGGAATTGATGCTTCCTCACTCTCTGATTCTGATCTTGCAGAACTACGTGCGCTGGCCTGCGAATACGGAGTGGTGTTTCTTCCACAGCAGAGTTTGTCGGTGCAACAGCAAGTGGAGTTTTCCCATCGATTTGGGCCTGCTGCTGAATCGCCATTTATTGAACCAAGCCCAGATCACCCTGAGGTCATCAAAGTGTTGAAGGAAGCGCGTGACGGCAACGCGTTCAACTTTGGTGGCGCCTGGCATAGCGATTTCAGTTTCTTGGCGTCCCCGCCGTCCTTCACCATTTTGCATGCGCTCGATATCCCTCCGTATGGCGGCGACACCTTGTGGTCTTGCATGGCGGCCGCATACAACGCACTCAGTCCACAGCAAAAAGAACATCTCACAACACTGCAAGCCGTGCATACGGCCCGTGATGCGTACTCGCCGAAACTGCAAGCGTTGCATTCTGGGCTGTCCAGCATGAACATCGTGTGTGATGACTCTGCGAACGATGTGTCATTCCATCCGCTCATCACTACTCATCCCGAAAGCGACAAGAAGATTTTGTTCTTCAATCGTGCCTACGTTCGAGATCTAGTGGGAATTGATGGCAACGAAAAGAAAGAACTTCTCGATTGGCTGCATTTGCACACGACGGATGCGAAGTTCACTGTTCGACACAAATGGTCTGCCGGAGATCTTGCTATTTGGGACAACCGCTCTACTCAGCACTATGCGTTGAATGACTACGCAGGTTTTCGCCGTGAACTTCACCGCACAACAGTTGCTGGAAGTCGTCCAACATTGTGAGCAACTTTGATTGGACGTCCGCGTCGGATGATGAGGTAGACCATCAATATTCGCCATCGCGGTTTGCACTGAAACCATTAGATGACTACCTCGCGGAGTACGCACAACTCAGTTCGCCTTTTCGTAACGTGTCCCTCACGAGTCATGGGGCGCCACTCCTTATCTACATTCACGGTGGATACTGGCAAAGACTCTCTGCAGACGATTCCCTCTTTAACGCAGCCGATGCTCAAAGTGTGGGCGTGTCGCTTCATGCGGTGGAATACACGTTGGCGCCACACGCAACCATTGCGGAGATTGTCAACGAGTGCGCCGGGGATGTAATCCGAGTGATTGAACACTTGCAGCCTTCGCGTGTGGTGATTGCAGGATGTAGTGCTGGGGCGCATCTGACAGCCATGTGCGTGCGACGTAGCGAAATTCAGAAGAAAGTAGATGGCATTGCACTTCTCAGTGGCATTTATGACGTTCGGCCCATCGTGCGTACGCCAACCAATGAACCACTTCATCTCACTGCCGAGACAGCTGCTGATATCAGCCCGCAACTGTTGCCCGCCGTTCCATCGCCTCCCAAAGCATTGCTGGCTGTTGGAGAACATGAATCATCTGAATTCATTAGACAAAACAAAGCTTTCGGAGAATTATTACAAGTGAATGGTGCCGATGTCACAGTTTCCGTCATTCCAGAGCGAGATCACTTCAATCTTCCTTACGATCTTTTGCGATCACAGACAAGCGTGGGAGACTGGGTCATTGACATCTTGAAGGGAAAGAGCTCATGAGTTTTCAAGAGGCAATGCAGAGAGCCAAAGATTTTGATTCACAAGATCCGATTGCTCATACGCGTCGCCACTTCGATATTCCAGAAGGCACTTTGTATTTTGATGGCAATTCGCTTGGTCCATTGACGTTCGCATCTCGGGATGTTCTTCACCGAACAATTGAGTTTGAGTGGCGCGAACGATTAATTCGTTCATGGAATGAAGACTGGTTGGCAATGCCAGCCAGGGTGGGCAATCAAATTGCTCCGTTAATTGGTGCTGCGCCAAACACGGTGATCTCTGCAGACAACACATCCATTAACTTAAGCAAGGCGCTGCACGCAGCTGTTGCACTTCGCCCAGGTCGCACAGACATTGTGATTGACATCAACAATTTCCCCACTGATATCTACATTGCTCAAAGCGTTGCCGATCAACATGGGCTCACTCTGAAAGCTGTCCCTGCTGAAGAGATCATGTCCGCCATCTCATCATCGACGGCGGTTGTCACTGCAACCCATGTTGATTACCGAAGCGCACAGATACTTGATGCCGCGTCCATCACAGCAACGGCACATCAACACGGAGCATTGATGGTGTGGGACCTTGCACATACTGCTGGCGCGGTGCCTATTGATCTCACTACTCTCGACGTCGATTTTGCTGTTGGTTGCGGATACAAGTATTTGAACGGTGGCCCAGGTGCTCCGGCCTTCATCTATGCCGCGCCACGTTTGTTGGAAGAAGCGGGTCAACCGTTGCAGGGTTGGTGGGGTCACGCGGAACCCTTCGAATTTGAGGTGGACTATCGGCCAGCACCTGGCATCTCACGATTCCTTACGGGAACCGCCAATGTTCTCAGCATGAAGTCTCTTGAAGCTGCTCTCGGGGTGTTCTCGGAAGTCACAATTGCACAAGTGAGAGAAAAGAGCGTGGCCCTCACCTCTTTTTTCGTTGAATTGTTCGACCAACATCTCGCTGGAAAGGGCTTCTCCCTGGCTAGCCCCCGAGATCCAGAATCACGTGGAAGCCATATAGCGCTTGGGTTTGCTGGCGGAAAGGCCCTCATTGAGGCAATGGCTGAGAGGGGAATCATCGCCGATTTCAGGCCCCCAGATCTCATGAGGTTTGGATTTGCACCTCTATATAACTCATTTAGCGATGTGGTGAATCTGGCGGAACATCTAGCCAACCATTGAGTTAGGCCCGTAATGCAGGTAGTTTTTCTCTACTACCCAGTAACGGCGGGTTTCCGCCATTCATTCCTTAAAGGGGAAAACACATGAAGAAGAGTGTGCTGCGCGTTGGCGCAACATTGCTCGCATTGTCACTCGTAGGCGTTGCCTGCGGTGGCGGTGACGACGCTTCCGGTAACGGTTGTGAAGGTGACTTGAAGATTGCATTCTTCGGCGCACTCACAGGCGATGCAGGAAACCTCGGTGTCAACATCAAGAAGGGTCTCGACCTCGCTGTTGCTCAACACAACGCCGAGAACGCAGATAGCCAACTCGTTGTTGAGGCTTACGACTCACAGGGCGACCCAGACCAGGCTCCTGCACTTGCTGACAAGGCAATTGCAGATCCATGTGTTGTTGGAATCGTCGGACCTGCATTCTCTGGTGAGTCTGCAGCTGTGAACCCGAAGTTTGAAGAGGCAGGATTGCCAATCATCACTCCTTCGGCAACAAACCCAGCACTGTCAGGAAACGGTTGGGACATCTTCCACCGTGCACTTGCAGGTGACGACAAGCAGGGCCCAGGTGCCGCTGCGAAAATTGTTGCTGACGGCAAGATGAAGGTCGGCGTTGTCGATGACAACTCCGAATACGGCAAGGGTCTTGCTGACATCGTTCAGACCTCACTTGGCGACAAGGCAGTTGAACTCAACAGCCTCGACCCAGAAGCATCTGACTATTCAGCAATCATCACTGCAGCTAAGG
>JBIIJW010000074.1:0-6720 GCA_044233525.1 Ilumatobacteraceae bacterium
TGAGGTTCTCTGGTCTACTGTGTAACGGTGACTTCGAACATTGATGCAGCTGGCTTTCGTGCAGTTCTCGGCCATGCGCCAACGTCTGTGGTGGTGGTGACTGGTTGCGATGCTGAAGGCAAGCCTCATGGAATCACCATCGGATCTTTTGTCTCTGTGTCCCTCGACCCACCGCTTGTTGGTTTCCTTCCCGGAACGTCGTCGCGGTCGTGGAAGGCAATTAGTGAATCGGGAAAGTTTTGCGTGAACATTCTCGGCGCAGATCAAGAAGAGTTGTGCTGGCGTTTCGCCAAAGAAGGTGACGACAAGTTTGCAGGAATTGATTGGTCGCAATCAGCACATGGGAACCCATTATTGAGCAATGTGATTGGAACCATCGAGTGCGCCATTGAATCCGAGAACGTTGTCGGAGACCATTTTTTCGTTGTTGGCCGCGTTGTTGAAATGAGTCATGCGCCCGACGCTCAACAGGCAATGGTTTTCTTCCGCGGCAAAGTAGTAAGTGCTACCTATCCCGCACCGTTGTGATCTCACGCCTTCTCGCCGCCGCTGTTGGCGCCATCATCTTGTTCGCAGGGGCCGCAAAAATTACTAATTTTGAGCAATGGAAAGCGGATGCGCGTTCGCAAGGGTTGTGGCCTGCGGTGGCGTACTCATTACCGGGTCTTGAACTTCTCATCGGCGCACTGTTGATTGTTCTTGTACCAAGCCCCCTTGTTTTGGGCGCCGCAACGTTACTGATGTTGATATTTACCGTTTATCTCGTGGTGCTGGTGGGATCTGGTTCAACGGTTCCGTGCGCGTGCTTCGGTGCAAAGTTCTCTCGTCCGCCCTCAGGGAGAGACATTTTGCGCAACGTTGCAATGCTGTCCGCTCTCTTTATGTCTGCGGCTTTGGTTTAACGCAGTCCATGGCAAAGACAAGAGTCTTTGCTTCATCTCGCCATTGTTCATATCGTCCCGATGGTCCGCCGTGTCCGGCACCCATTTCACAAGAGAACACCACTGTGGTTTTCGGTGAGTCGTGTCGAATTTTTGCAACCCATTTAGCTGGTTCGTGGTAACTGACGCGCGGATCATTGAGTCCCGCTGTTACATACAACTGCGGGTATACATCTGTTCCAGTGTTGTCATATGGCGAGTACGAGGCAATGTAGGTCGCATAGGGTTCGGTTCGCGGGTCACCCCATTCTTCCCATTCAGTAACGGTGAGTGGAAGAGTCGGGTCGCTCATGGTGGTGACGACATCAACAAATGGAACTTCAGCGATTGCACCGCGGAACACATCGGGTTGCATGGTGATACATGCACCAACAAGTAGCCCGCCAGCGCTGCCGCCACGAAGCACCATCTTGTTTTGATGACAGATGCCTGCGGCTACAAGAGATTGCGCCGCATCAATTGTGTCTGTAAACGTATTTCGTTTCTTGTCGAGCTTTCCGTTCAAGTACCACTCGCGGCCCATCTCGCCTCCACCGCGGGGGTGCGCGAGGGCCCATACCCAGCCACGATCGAGCAGGGCTAGTCGCGCAACAGAAAACCACGGGGGAAGAGATGCTTCGTATGCGCCATAGGCATACAGCAGGCAGGGCGCGGTGCCGTCAAGAGTGGTATCGCGATGATGCACAAGGTCAATCGGCACGCGGGTTCCGTCTGTGGCAGTGATCCACATGCGGGTTGAAACATAAGAATCAAGATTGCAGTGAGGAGTTTCGGTTTTCTTCAATGTTGTGAGCGAAGCATCTTCCACGGAGAACCATGCCGTTGTGAGCGGAGTGGTCAACGATTGGTACGACAATCGAACACCGTGCGTGGAGTAGTTCGGATTGATGTCTACTTCTGCTTCGTGTGGTTCATTTCGAATTGTGATGGGCGTGATGTCGCCTCTACGAGAGACCAATGAGATCACTTGTTGTGCATCTTCCCATCGCTGCATCACGGCAAAGCTTTCAAAGCAATCAAATTGGGTGATGCGTTTCGACTGATGATGCGGAACAAGTTCCGTCCATTCGCCACCGGCAACAGGCATTGTCATAATTCGAAAATCAGTTGCCCCAAGATTGGTAGTAATGGCAAAGACGTCACCCCAGTGGTCAACTTGGTACTCAATGTTTTCTTGTCGTGGGGCAATTGACCGAGGGACACTGGTGGGATCGTGGGCGCTGATGACCCAGCATTCACTTGACGTCTTGCTAGAAGATTCAATGTGAATCCACTCACCAGAACGAGATAATCCAACACCAACGAAGAAACGTTCGTCTGCGTCTTCAAGAACTAGTACGTCGTCAGAGGCGGAGGTACCAATTTTGTGTCGCCAGACCTGATGTGGTCGCATGGCGTCATCGGGAGTGACGTAGAACAACCATTGATTGTTTGCACTCCAGGCCGTGCCACCCC
Organism: Ilumatobacteraceae bacterium; assembly: GCA_044233525.1. GTDB lineage: Bacteria > Actinomycetota > Acidimicrobiia > Acidimicrobiales > Ilumatobacteraceae > UBA2093. Next base: position 2,397 of record JBIIJW010000074.1, read on the forward strand.
ATGTGGTGTTGGGAATTTCATCTGGGAGGTCATCCATCGTGGAGAGGTCGCGAATATGCATGGTGTACATCTCGCTTCCGTCTACATCTAGCGACCAAGCCAAGAATTGATCGTTAGGAGAGATGTCAAATGCGTTCAATGAGAAGTAGTCGTGCCCGGCGGCTTCAACATTTTCGTCAAGAAGAACTATGTGGTCTGCCGTTAATGCTGTGTCGCCACGCGAATGGATGGCGTATGACTTTCCAGTCTCGGTACGCGAGGTGTACCACCAGGAGCGATGTTGGACTGGGTACGACGAGTCGTCTTCTTTTATTCGGCGTTTGATGTCATTGAAGACATCATCGATTTCAGGTGAATGTTGGCCAAACCACTGATCTGCGAAAGTATTTTCCGCTTGGAGGTATGCCATGGTGTCCGGATCGCCTTTGTCCCGAAGCCATGCATAAAAATCTGACACCGAGCCGGAAGGTCGACTCCATTCGTAGGGCTTGCGTGGAGCCGAAGGGGTGGCAGAAGTCATTCCTGCAGGCTAAGGCGCAGAGGCAAGGTACCGTGTCGCCGTGCGCGTGTGGATAGACCAAGACCTTTGCACGGGGGACGGATTGTGCGTTGATCACTGCCCAGACGTCTTTGTGCAGTTGGAAGACGGCATCGCATACGTGGCGGAGCGAGGCGAACCACTGAATGACCCGGGTGGCTCTGGCTCATTAGCCCAAGTCGTCGAGCGCGATATTGCTGCAGTGGTTCAGGCGGCCGATGTGTGCCCAGGGGAATGTATTTTTATAGAACTCACCCCCGTATTTGAGGAAATGACACAGGCGTAATTCCGCAAATATGACTCACCCGTCACTTAGGGTGGCACTTCATGACGCCACGCAAGAACTTCGATCACCTTCCCAGCGGCCTAGCGAAAGCCTTGGTGGTGATTGGCGAGTGGTGGACTCCGCTTGTTGTTATTTCCATTCATAACGGAAATCATCGATTTGAAAGCATTCAAAGTTCACTAGATATTGCGCGCAACATTCTCACCGATCGACTCACCACTTTGGTTGACAACAAAGTGGTGTACAAACAGGAATACAGCAGTCGCCCAAAGCGTTTTGAGTATCACCTCACTGAAATCGGACTCGAGCTCATTCCAATCTTGAACGACATTGAGTCATTTGGCAACAAGTGGTTCACGGGCAACGAAGAGTGAGTCGACTTAGTCCCCGCAAAGGTGACAGACTTATTCACATGTCCCGCATCCCCACGCAACGCGCATTTCTGGTATTTCCTGCGCTTGCATTGGTGGTTGCAGTTGGGGTTGTGTCTAGGTCATCGTCGTCAGACGCCGCAGTAGAGGCCAGGAAAACCACCACCACACTGAAGCGCCGAACTACTGCAACAACACAGCCACCCAAAGGCAATATTGCACCAACGGCTATTTCTGTATTAGCGGCAATTCCACAAGAGAGAGAACGTCCGCAGGGATACAACAGAAACTTATTCAGACATTGGTCCGACGACGATGGAGATAGCTGTAACACGCGCGAAGAAGTGTTGATTGCTGAATCTCGAACCCCAGCTCAAGTTGACCCGTACGGGTGCAAAGTAATTGCGGGGGATTGGTTCTCAGACTACGACGGTGTCATACACACCGATCCGTCAGACCTAGACATCGACCACTTCATTCCGTTGAAAGAAGCATGGGATTCGGGTGCATGGGCGTGGTCTGCGTCTCAACGTCAGCGTTTTGCCAATGATCTGTCAGATGGGCGTTCCCTTATTGCTGTCACGGCTCGACAAAACCGATCAAAGGGCGACAAAGACCTATCGAACTGGCTCCCACCTCGCCAAGAAGCCCTGTGTTCGTATGTCTCAACGTGGGTAGCAGTGAAAGCCCAATGGAAACTGTCCATGGATCAAAGCGAGTGGGGTCGTGCGCGAAACATCCTCACGAGGAACTGCCCGAATGCCGCCGTTGCACGATGGGGTTCACGGGCTCCAGTCACGACCGACGCCCCAGTGGGAAGCGTGGCGCCTGATACATCGGCGCTTCCAGGCTCATCAGTGGCTCCAGCCACCACATCAGTGGCCCCGCCAGGAGACCCAACTGTGCGTCAGGTCAAACCTCACTCACGCTGCAAGAGGGTTGAAGTTGGCCAACTCGGGGTCAGCGAGGGCATCACTTACGTATGTGTCAATCGAAAGAAAGATGGCACTCCGGCTGCTGAGGGTTACTTCTACTGGCAAGTGGCTCCCTAGGCAGGTGGCGTGGGGACTGCTCCCCGATAACATTGTCTCTTATGTCGAAGAAGACCAAGAAGCGCAAGGCGCGTATGCGCCGCTCAAAGGCCAACCACGGCAAGCGTCCAAACATGGGTCGCGGCTAGTCCGTTTCTCTATATGGCCCGCCTCGTTGCACTTCATGCAGGCGGACCGCGCATCGCTTGGCAAACCCTTTTCCCATCGTCTGATTCTTCGTCGTACCTTCTTTCAAATGTCCGGCTGACCGTCGACGAATCTCTTGATCCTGGGCTCACTGGGTGGACCATCGAGGCTGGCAGAGACGCACAGTTGTCCATCGATGGCATTCCCACCACGGTTGTCTCAAGCGCACCCACGTTGCCGCAAACATCTCTTATTGGGAAACAGAAAGCAGTGGGTTTGGACCACGTCGTTGTCAACACCGACGACATCAATCGAACATCTACAGCCATTGAACAAGAGCTGGGTCTCGAAGTGCGCCGCGAACGTCAATTGGGTAACGGAGCTGTGCAGCGCTTTCACAAAATGGACAACACCATTATTGAAGTCGTTACGGGTCCACATGTGACCCACGAAGGCTCCCAATTGTGGGGAATGGTTGTCAGTGTGGATGACTTGTTTGAATTGTTCGATGAAGTGGGAGAGAACATCACATCTCCACCAAAGAAAGCAACTCAACCAGGCCGTTACATCTCCACCGTGAGAGGTTCTGTGGGTTTGGGCATTCCGTTTGCTCTGATGACGCCGCACGTCGGGCGTGTGCACGAATAGCAAGCAGAACTAATCGTCGTCCTCGTCACCCGATGACTGCTTGAGGAAGCGAATGCCCTCTGCACATTCCTCATTGATAGGACACCAACGACATTGGAAACCAGCGCGACGATCTGGTTGACGAGTTTTCAATGCAAGATCGGCAATGAGAAGCGTGGCATGCGCGGTGCGACGAACCGATGCTTGCAGTAAACCTTCGGTCACCGGTTCATCTTCTAAGCGCGCTTCATCGAGTGAATAGGACCCCAAGCTTCGCGGGGGTTGCCGACTACGGAGGGTTTCAACGAGCGCATAAAAACGCAGGTCATCGCGATGGGTGGGTGTGAGGCGCCCAGTTTTGAGATCGATGATGACTTTTCTGCCTGGCCCGCCGAGGACAAGGTCCATGCGTGATGAAAAGATGACCGACTTTTCGAAAAGTGAATATGAAGCGGAGTATTCCACCATGGGTCGCCACTGGGGCTTAATGGGTGGAAAGCATTCGAGGAAGTTTGTGACTGCACCCAACACTGCGCCGCGCAGTTCCGCAAGCTCGTGTGCTGGAAGCGAGATAAGGAAACCAGATGCACTCTCGCGGGGATTCTCGGCAACACTGGTGATAGCCGCATCGACAATTTCGCCAGGAACAATGGGGCCACGCCAATTGAGAAGCAACTCAATTCCTTTGTGGGCAATAGTTCCGCGAACAGTGTTGATATTCCATGCAAAGGCTTGCTGCTTGTTGAGAACGTGGTATTCCTCGCATCCAAGCACGGTGGCAATGTGATGTTTGCTGACGCGTAATGGGTTCTCTGGTGTGAATAATCCTTCGAGAGGTGCGAGTGCAATTTCGAGTTGTTGTTCGACATCGTGAACAATGTGGTCGGGGAGTGGTTCCCACTCTGCGGGAACGCCCAGCGCATCGATGACAGCCTGTTGTAACGGATTGAGTTCAATTTCCACGACGACGTAACACTATGTCGTGGGCCTGTCACGTTCTGTGGAGTGCAACACCCATTTGGCACACTTGGTCCATGTCCGCAACGGCCACTTCCAAATTCACAGCAGCGGCCCGAGTGCTTGCACAGCGTGTTGTCGAACTAGATCTCGTGGCACCTGGGTTTCGTAGCCCGCCCAGAATTGTGGGGGTCAATCGCACCATTCGTCGCTCTCGCGATGGCGAAGGTGGCGTGGTGGCGGTACGGCTTGCCGATCGCCCGTTTACCGCAACTATTGGCGACATGATTGAGGGTGTCATTGTCATCAACAATCTCTCGCCCACCGAAGGAGATCGTGTTCGCACTCTGCTGTGGCGCACCATGCT
>JBIIJW010000075.1:0-6687 GCA_044233525.1 Ilumatobacteraceae bacterium
CATGCTTGTCGAGCTGGCCAGTTGCATTGCGGAATCGCAGGTTGAGGGACTCTTGCTTGCTTGCACGAAGCTCTGCCACAAGTGCGGCGAGATCCATGTCGCGGAGTTCGGTAATTGAACGTGCCATTTTCTTGACCTCTCGAATCAGATCTGCTCGTCGCGGCTGATGACGCGAGCTTTGATCGGGAGTTTTTGCACAGCGCGCTCAAGAGCGGCTTTTGCAATCTCAGGAGTTGGATAGGACAATTCGAAAAGAATGCGGCCAGGCTTCACAACGGCCACCCAGAACTCTGGGTTACCTTTGCCTGAACCCATGCGGGTTTCAGCTGGCTTCTTGGTGACTGGCTTGTCAGGGAAAATGTTGATCCACACTTTGCCGCCGCGCTTAATGTGACGCGTCATTGCAATACGTGCAGCTTCAATTTGACGAGCAGTAATCCAACCGGGTTCAAGAGCTTGAATTCCGTACTCGCCGAAAGCAAGTGCATTTCCACCCTTTGAAACACCAGTCATACGACCGCGATGGTGCTTGCGGTGCTTGACCTTACGAGGCATCAACATGATTAGTCCTCCCCACGAAGCTTTGGAGTCTCGTGTGAATCTTGCAAGCGACGCTCGATTGCCTCTTCCTCTTCAAGCAAGCGCTCGAACTCAGGATCGGCAGGCTTCACAAGCGGAGCCATTTCTTCTACGACATCTGTTGCTGCAACGCGTGGCCCAGCAGATGACACGACTTTGCGTGATGCTGGTTGGTCGGCAATTGCTTGACCAGATGTGTCACCCACGGCCATTGCGGCTTCGCGGGAAATCTTGTCTTGCGTTGTGGTCTTGTACGGAACGATGTCGCCCTTGTACAACCACACCTTCACGCCGACACGACCAGAGCTGGTACGTGCTTCGCGGAATCCGTAATCAATGTCTGCACGAAGTGTGTGCAAGGGCACGCGACCTTCGCGGTACCACTCGGTACGGCTCATTTCTGCGCCACCCAAACGACCTGAACACTGAACACGAATACCAAGCGCGCCGAACTTCTGTGCGTTCTGCACTGCGCGCTTCATTGCACGACGGAAAGCGATGCGGTTGACCAACTGGTCTGCAACACCTTGTGCGATGAGAGCAGCGTCGAGTTCTGCTTGCTTGATTTCAACAATGTTCAACTGCAAACGGTTGTTACCGGTGATTTGTGCAAGACCAGCACGAAGTTCGTCTGCTTTTGCGCCCTTACGACCAATAACAATTCCGGGGCGTGCGGTGTGCACGTCGATACGGAGCTTGTCGCGTGTGCGCTCTACTTCAACGCGGCTCACTGCTGCGTCTTCGAGAGTGGTCATGAGGTATTCGCGAATCTTCCAGTCCTCGGTGAGGTAGTCCTTGTATTCACGTTCGCTGAACCAACGGCTCTTCCAGTCGGTGGTGACACCGAGACGGAAGCCGTATGGATTGATCTTCTGGCCCATCAGTTGCCTGCTTCTTCGGTTGAGGTGGTGTCTTCTTCGGGTGCTTCGGTTGCTGATGCATCATCAACTGGATCAGCAGCTTTGCGGCTTGCAGCAACGCGTGCGCGACGGTTGCTTGTAGGTGCACCCTTTGCCATGGTCTTTGCTTCGAGAACTGCGAGTTTCTCTTCGCTCATGCGATCGACAATGACGGTGATGTGACACGTGCGCTTGTTGATCTTTCCTGCGCGACCCTTTGCACGAGGACGGAAACGCTTGAGCGTTGGACCCTCGTCTGCAAAACATGCCTTCACGAACAATTCATCGGCATCGAGACCATCGTTTGTTGTTGCGTTAGCGACTGCAGATGCAAGTACCTTGCGAACAACGCGTGCCATTTCACGATCGGTGAACTGCAAGATTTCATCTGCTGTGCGTACATCTTGGTTGCGCACGAGGTTCAACACCACGCGTGCTTTCGATGCAGACGAACGAACGTATTTTGCACTGGCCTTGCTGCCGCTCTTTGTGCCGGCAACGCGGTTTGCTTCATTCAGCTTTGGACCGGTCATGACTACTTCTTCGCGTTCTTTTCTTGTCCGGCATGGAAGCGGAACGTACGGGTAGGTGAGAACTCGCCGAGCTTGTGGCCAACCATTGATTCAGTGACATACACGGGCACATGCTTGCGACCGTCGTGCACTGCAATGGTGTGACCAACCATGTCGGGAACAATGGTGGATCGACGTGACCATGTCTTGATGACCTTGCGGTCGCCAGACGCGTTTGCTGCGTCGACTTTCTTGAGCAAATGCTCGTCGACGAATGGACCCTTTTTGAGGCTGCGAGACATGTGTTACCTCCGTCCCTTTCCTGCACGACGACGGCGAACAATGAGTTGCTGCGACGGCTTGTTTTTGTTGCGGGTACGACCTTCTGGCTTGCCCCATGGCGACACTGGCGGACGTCCACCAGAAGTCTTTCCTTCACCACCACCGAGTGGGTGGTCGACTGGGTTCATTGCAACACCGCGGGTTTGTGGGCGAACACCCTTCCAACGGTTACGACCGGCCTTACCAATCTTGATGAGTTCGTGTTCTGAGTTGCCAACTTCGCCAACTGTTGCGCGGCAATCGAGAAGAACGCGGCGCATTTCAGTTGATGGCAAACGCAGTGTGGCGAAGTCGCCATCTTTTGCGACGAGCTGTACTGCCATTCCAGCAGAGCGGCCGATTTTGCCACCCTGGCCTGGACGCAATTCAACGTTGTGAACAACGGTACCGACAGGCATGTAACGCAATTGCATTGCGTTGCCTGGCTTGATGTCTGCACCGTGTCCGCTTTCAACACGCATTCCTACTTCAAGACCCTTTGGAGCAAGAATGTATGACTTTGTTCCGTCGGTGTAATGGAGAAGTGCGATACGACATGTGCGGTTCGGGTCGTACTCAATTGATGCAACTTTTGCTTCAACGCCATCTTTGTTGCGCTTGAAGTCAATGATGCGGTACTGACGCTTGTGTGCACCACCCTTATGGCGTGCAGTCTTGCGACCGTATGAGTTACGACCACCCGTGTTTGACTTCGACGCGAGAAGAGTCTTCTCTGGCGTTGTCTTTGTGATTTCAGAGAAGTCCGACACCGTCTGGAAACGACGGCCCGGGCTTGTTGGCTTGCGCTTACGAATTGCCATGATGATCTCAGCTTTCGAACAACGGGATCTTGCTTCCCGCTGCGAGGGTGACAATGGCCCGCTTGGTGTGCGGACGTTGACCGATTCGGTTGGAGTTGCGTGTGCGCTGGTACTTGCCCTTGCGATTAAGGGTGTTGACCTTCAACACTTTGACGCCCCAGATTGCCTCGATTGCATCGTGGATTTCTGGCTTGGTTGCATCGACATGAACTTGGAATGTGTACACGTCTGTTTCCATCAGTGCGTAGCTCTTTTCAGAGACCACTGGCTGAATGATGATGTCGCGTGGGTCTTTCATTACTTCGCGTCCTTTGATCCGGGAAGGCTGTCTTGTGAGAAGACAACCCAGTCGTTGCAGAGCACGTCGTACGCATTCAATTCACCAACAAGGAGAAGGTGAACGTTTGGAAGATTGCGGAAGCTCTTGATTGCATCTTCTTCTTGAGGAGTAACAACAACAAGAACTTTTCCAGTTGCGCCAATTGCTTCAAGAGTCTTGATTGCAGCCTTTGTGCTTGGCGCTGCGAATCCCCATGAATCGAGAACAACAACGCGACCTTCGTTGTTGCGATCTGACAATGCAGATGCAAGTGCGAGACGAACCATCTTGCGTGGTGTGCGCTGGGAGTAACTGCGTGGTTGTGGACCGTGTGCGATACCACCACCTGTGTAGTGAGGTGCCTGCATGGAACCCTGACGTGCGCCACCAGTTCCCTTTTGGCGGAATGGCTTCTTGCCGGTTCCTGCTACTTCAGCTCGAGTCTTTGTTGCAGAAGTACCTGCACGACGACCTGCAAGCTGTGCCTTAACAACTTGGTGCATGACGGGAACATTCGGCTGCACAGCGAACAAGTCGTCTGCAACTTCAATGTTTCCTGCTGCTTTACCAGAAGCGTTTTTCAGTGCGATTGATGCCATTGAAATCACTTCGCCTTTACTGCATTACGCACGATGACAACGCCACCGTTTGGACCTGGAACAGAACCCTTTACAAGCAAGAGACCACGTTCTGGATCTGCTTGCACGATTTCAAGATTCAATGTGGTGACCTGCTCGTTACCCATGTGACCAGCCATGCGCAGACCCTTGAACACGCGTCCGGGGAATGAACATGAACCGATAGAACCTGGTGCGCGGTGGTGCTTGTGGTTACCGTGGCTTGCGCCCTGGCCATTGAAGTTGTGACGCTTCATTCCACCTGCGAATCCCTTACCGCGACTCACTGCAGTGACGTCTACTTTTTCGCCTGCTGCGAGAACGTCTGCACCGAGTTCTTGTCCGACTTCAAAACCATCAACAGAGTCGAGACGAAGTTCGACAACACGTCGACCTGGTTCAACATTTGCTGCAGCGAAGTGACCCTGTTCGGGCTTGCTTAATTTGCTGGCGGCTTTTTGTCCGTATGTAACTTGCAGAGCGGTGTATCCGTCGCGGTCATTTGTTTTGACTTGAACGACGCGCACCGGCTCGACGCGCAGAACTGTGACGGGGATGACGCGTTGGTCATCTCCCCACACCTGTGTCATGCCGACTTTCTCGCCGACGATCGCTTTTTGTGCCATGGCGGCAACCCTTTTTCTCGTTGGTTGTTCACGCAAATGCTCCGACAACATTTCTGTTGACGGAGCACCTGTCTGGGTTTTGCCGTGTGGTTCCACGTTGCATTTCTGCATTGCGGCCTTCACGGACGTCGATTGTGTTTTCGACGATCGATCTAGCTTTTCGAGCCGAAGCCCGAATCGCACGGAGTAGGAACGCTATCGGCGGAAACGACCGACCACAAAGGGCCACAGCAGGGTATTTCTCAGACTTTGTGCGTTTGTGAAAACATCGAAAAACATCCCACGCTGGCGCCTGAACCTCTGCTCGGGGCGAATCTTGAGCTCTGGCCTACCATCGGGTCGTGCCACTTCTCGCCTCCTCCGATGTGGGCTCCTACCAGAGGGACGGATTTGTCGTCTTGAGGGGTGTGTTGGCCCCGTCTGACCTAGCCACCATCGAGCGCGGGGTGGAAAAGAACCTTCGCCAGCCCAGCGAGTGGTCGAACGACTACACCCCAGCCGACAGTGGTGGTCGTTTTTTCGATGACTATGTGAATTGGCAGTCCATCGAGGAGTTCAAAACCACAGCCCTGTCTGGAGTGCTTCCCGGAATAGCCGGCGAATTAATGAACACACGCTCCCCTCGGTTTTTTCATGAGCATGTTCTCGTGAAGGAGCCCGGAACGGCAACGCCAACTCCATGGCACCACGACGATCCGTACTACGGCGTGGAAGGTTTCGACAATGTGAGCCTGTGGGTGCCACTTGATCCGATTCCGTCTGCCATTGCGCTTCGCTGTATTCGTGGAAGCCACGTTGTGCCGCGTCGATTCATTCCAAATCGCTTTGTTGATGACTCACCATATGTTGCTCACGCTGCAGGTTTTGAACTTTTCCCCTCTGTTGAAGAACTGGAATCTCTTGGAGAATCAGTGGTGTGCGAAGCGCAACCTGGAGATGTGGTTGCATTCCACTTCCGCACATTGCATTCAGCACCTGGCACTTCAACACATCCTCATCGACGTCGCATTGTGAGCTATCGCTATGTTGGCAATGACGTGCGCTGGATAAGTCGGCCATGGAAAACATCGCCGCCATTCGAACCACGTGGGCTGAACGACGGCGATGTTCTAGATGATGTTCGGTTTCCTCAAGTTCACCTCGAGGTGTGAGCACTACTCCTGAGGACGCGCCACCAATGTTGCTTCAAGCGTGACCTGTTTGCCATCGCGCTCAACAACAAGTGTGATTTTTTCTCCAGGGGCGGAGTCGCGAATTATTGCAACCAATCCTTCATCTCCGGCAACCGGTTGTTCGTTAATTGAAAGAACAATGTCGTTTTCACGAACGCCTGCGCGTGCCGCGGGTGAACCAGGCGTGACATTACCGATGACCGCACCTGCACCACCATCGGTGCGATTACCAAGACTGATGCCGAGGAATCCTTGTTGACGTGAACCACCGTTCGCCATGTCATGAAGAATGGCGTTAACACGGTTTACTTCTTTAACGCCAATTGCAAAACCAATATTGTTCGCTGCACTGTTGAATCCACCATTTGCAACTGCCGTATTGATACCAACAACTTGGCCATTCATATTGATTAACGGACCGCCAGAATTACCCGAAGAAATTGCAGCATCGGTTTGGATTAGAGCATTCAGGAATGTTTCGTCATCCAACTGCAAAGTTCTATTTAGCGCCGAGATGATTCCAGATGTCACGCTTGGACCGCCATCCAAGGCAAGCGCATAACCGACTGCAACAACCGGATCACCAACTGAAATTGAGTCCGGGTCTGCAAATGTTGCGGCGACAAGACCTGTGGTGTTGCGCAATTTAATGAGCGCCATGTCGTTGCCAGGGTCTGTTGCCAATACATCTGCAGTAATGGGACTGGTTGATCCGTACAAACGCACGCGAGCAGTCTTTGAACCCTCCACCACATGATTATTCGTGAGTATCTCGCCATCAGAAGTGATGACAATTCCCGTACCGACAGATGCACCAGAAC
>JBIIJW010000076.1:0-6682 GCA_044233525.1 Ilumatobacteraceae bacterium
CGGCCAAACCCACTAACGCCAAAGAACGCGGTCACAAGACGAGCAGCGTTCTGGCTCACCATGGCAACTCGTGCGCCGTGAGGAACGCCAAGTGCGTCCAACGCCGCAGCCTGAGCGCGTGCTCGTCGCGCCATATCTGCATAGGTAATACTGCCCCATGACTCACCAGGCTGGTCTGGCTCATCAATGATGGCGATGCGATCGCCGTACACCTGTTCTGCTCGGCGAAGATGATCAACAATGGTAAGTGCAACCTTCATGCTTCTACCGTAGGCGCAAGAAAGCGGCGCCGATAAGGCAGACGCAGAGAGGGCGGCAACCTTTCGGTCGCCGCCCTCCACTACTGATAGTGAACTATCGAATTGAAAGAGTTAGCCCTTCCAGATTCCTGTCCACTCGAAGCCCTTTGTCTCAACAACGTCACCAAAGTCGCCACTTGGCATCTTCAACTTGCCAATGCCTTGAAGCTTTGAATTGTTGTTAACAAACACCTGGAATCCACCATGTACAGCAGGGAATGCAATTCCCTGATTCTGGATGTATTCAGTAGCTGCTTGCCACTTCTTCTTAGCTGTTCTTGGATTCGTGTCAGCCTGTGCTGCGTAAATCAAGTTGTCCACTTGCGTATCGCTGTGGTTACCCAACGCGATAACTGTGTTGTAACCCTTGCCCAAGGCTGTGTCCTTGATCGGGTTGGTTGAGTTATCTGGGAAAGCTTTGCTGACAAAGAATGGAATGACATATGCAGGAGTTGCGCCTTCTGCAGGTGTTCCCTGAGCGAAATCGAAATCGTTTCCGCCGCCCTTGTAAATCTTTCCAACAATCACGATGGATTCAGCGATAAATGGATCATTGAACAAAATTCCGGCCTTAGCCATTGACTGCTGGATAAAGCGGGTGTTGTTCTGCGACTGGGTGCTGGTGTCTGCGTACAATGTGATCTTCATTGGAGCTGCTGCTCCGAGATCGCGGTTACAACGCTCCAAGAACACACGTGCCTTCTTCAAGTCGTACGTTGGTGCGCCCTTTGTTGTGAACATTGGGTTTGACTTACCAACGATTGAGCCCGAGTAGTCACCAGTTCCGCGCAAGCGAACCCTGTTATAGGTCTTCCAGTCAATGGAATGCGCAGCAGCCATACGACAGTTACGGTGCTTAAATGGTGAACCAGCCTTGTTCTGGTTTGGCATCCACTGACCCCAAGCGGTCTGTGAGGACTGGTAACCAGTCACCTGAGACTTACGCTTTGCCAAGTCCGTTGTAAAGGTGGCGTCACCTTGTACGAAGAACGCAGCATCGCCACGACCGGTACGCACTGCAGCAGCGCGCTGTGATGCTTCCTTCACAACAGTGAAGGTGATCTTGTCGAGGTATGGAAGCTGACGTCCTTGTGCGTCCTTACGCCAGTAGTTCGGGTTACGAACAACAACTTGTTCGGTTTCCTTGAATGATTGCAACATGAACGGCCCAGTACCAATTGGGTTGGTAGAGCAGTTTGATGTGCTTGCAATCTGTGCAGGTGCACGCATGACGTAGCGACCTGCGCGATACATGAGACCAAGGAAGTCGTTGTCTGGACGATCCAAAGTAACTCGTACTGTCAGCGGGTCGACAACATCAACAGTCAAGATGTTGGAGTTGATACCAATGCCGGTAGACGCATACGAACGCGTCGGAATTACAGCACCGCGTCCAATGTCAATGTTCTGCTTCACCGATGTGGCATCGAATGCTTCCCCGTTTGAGTACTTAATGTTTGGACGAAGCTTGATTGTCCACACCTTGTTGTCAGTTGTGTTTGACGATTCAGCAAGGTACGGAACGTACTTGCCCGTCTTGCTGCGCTCAAACAAGCTTTCGTAAATCGAACGAGATGCGCCGAGTGGTCCACCAGGAAGAGCATTGGCGAAACAGTGACCGGCAATGCCTCCGTCGATGAGCATATTGATTTCACCGCCCATCTTTGGCGTTGCATCTGGGCGGCCAGCTGCTTGCGAACCAGATGCCGCAAACAATGAGCCCACCAGGGCTAGAGCCGTAAAAGCTCCCATTTTCTTCACCATTCGCGAGCGAACGGTGCTTCTCCGTTGGTTCATTAAATTCCCCCCTAATGAATGCCACAAACATCTTGTGACTAGCGCCACTCTAGTCAGCCAAACCTCGCATAAGCCATAACGAAAGTCCCTCCTTACAAGAATTCTCCTTGCAGACGGCAAATAATTGTTTTCACCGCCCGTCCATGGCACGTCATCCCAACCAAGCCCCTAGAACAAGGCTTTATCGAAGACGATCGAGTACCTCTACGCGCTCCCGGAATTGGCGAACGGTCCCCCACAAAATGTCTGTTACTGGCGAAACATCATGGATTCGCCCAGCCACTTGACCTGTGAGCGCAATACCAGCCTCAAGATCTCCACCGAAATAGACGTCTTGAGTCCGTGCAAAATGCTCCATTCCAACTTGGTCCTCGTGCTCAAGGCGAGTGGTTCGTTCTGTTCGCAGAGCCCGCAGACCAGGCCTGCCAAACCGGTTCAAGAACACCGTGTCCGTCTCGGCAGCTCCGATGATTGCATTCTTCCAATTGGCATGGACCGGGGATTCGGCTGCGGCCACCATGCGTGTCCCCATCTGCACCGCCTCAGCGCCGAGCGCAAATGCTGCCGCCATTCCGAAGCCATCAGTGATCCCTCCGGCCGCGACGATGGGAACGTTCACATTTTCGGCAACCAATGGCAACAACACCATGCTGGCGACGTCTCGCGGGTTCTTGAACCCACCGCCCTCTCCACCTTCAACAACAAGCCCATCAACACCAGCATCAACGGCCTTCAATGCTGCTGCCAATGTTGGAACCACATGAAACACAGTGAGACCAGCACCTTTCAGTTTCTCCGTGTACTTCGTTGGATCACCAGCAGATGTTGTTACGAACTTGACACCTTGTTCCACTACAAAATCTGCAATGTGTGGGTCACGAACAAAAGCTTGTGCAATATTGACTCCGAAGGGCTTGTCCGTGAGTTCGCGCATTTTTCGAATCTCATCTTTAATGATGTCCAACTCACCAGAGGACGTCTCAATAATTCCGAGACCCCCAGCGTTAGAAACGGCACTTGCCAAAGTTGATCGCGCAATCCAGCCCATCGGTGCCTGAATAATTGGATAATCGATTCCCAGCATTTCGGCAATGCGAGACTTCACAGGAGCGGGACGTAGTTCTGCCATCTCCACACACTAAGTCAACTCAGTTCATAACACGAACGGCGGAGCGAAGGCAATCTACTTTCCGCAATTCTCGTCATCCTTAGTACCGTGACTACATGACAGAACGCAGAGTGGCAGTAATCAATGACGGCAGTTTCTATGTGGGGCCACCGTTGGCGAAACGTTTGGCTGAATCCGGGCATGACCTCGTGATTGGCAACCCCGCGCCTGGTCTGATTGACGAGATTGAAAACCTAGGAGTGAAGGCCATTGGCGTTGATGTGCCACGAGACTTTTCACAGCCAGATGCTGCACCTACGCTTGCTACCGCAGCACTGCAGTCCTTCGGACGAATTGATTGTGCGTCCATCTCGTCGGGCCTCATCGTGACTGGCTCCATTATTAAGTCCAGCCGAGAGGATCTCGACAAGGTGTACCAAGGATGCGTTGTTGCCCCGTATGAATTTTTGAAGGCCATGCTGCCAGTCATGGTGGAACAAAAGAGCGGCCAAGTTCTCGTCATCACCAGCGCATCTGGTTCTCGCACCACCCCAGGGGCACCGTTGTATTCGTCGATGCGAGCCGGAGCCACAATGCTGGCCAAGAACGCAGCCGGCGAAATGGCCAAACACAATGTGCAAGTAAACGCTGTTGGAACGAACTACATGGATTTTCCGGAGTTTCGACGTGCATCCGGAGCAGACGACCCAGATGTACGCAAGAAAATAGAAGCGCAAGTACCACTCGGTCGTCTGGGCACCTTGGACGAGTTCGCCCATTTCTGTCTTCCGTATCTTGATGGACGCAGCACATTCGCCACAGGCCAATACGTGTCGTTTTCAGGTGGCTGGAGTTA
Organism: Ilumatobacteraceae bacterium; assembly: GCA_044233525.1. Lineage (GTDB taxonomy): Bacteria > Actinomycetota > Acidimicrobiia > Acidimicrobiales > Ilumatobacteraceae > UBA2093. The sequence continues at coordinate 4,061 of JBIIJW010000076.1, forward strand.
ACCGCTTCTAAATATGAGCTTGACGCCACTTCTTGCGGGCATCATGAATGATTTGAGAACCAGACATTGCCGCAATGTTTGCATTACCTGTGGCTGCGATTCGCGTGTGTAGTGCAGAGTTGTGTTCAGACAAGTAGTCAACAAAACGATTCATCGCGTTTGATTTTCCAGTTCCGTGACCAACTAAAACAACGTTTGAACCAACGGAAAGAACAGAAGCAAGTTCGGCAAAATATGGAACTTCCGCAACCTCGCTCGCATGCCCATGATGCTGTTGCCCTTGTCGCACGTGCCGTACTTCTGGTTCGATACGCCTCACCACAGCAACAGGATCTTCCTTATCTTCATTAAGCAACCAGATTCGCGCATTGTCATGAGTGATTGCCGCTACTAACGAACGGTCTGCAATCTGACGAAGAATGTTTTGTTCCATACGTGCAACGGTAGAGACAGTGACGTGAGGAATTCATACCTTCAAGACATTGAGTATGAAAACATCAGGGAAATAGTTATTGAAAAACTTACGGTGACTCCATGAAACGAATTGCCGCCCCTCGCCCACTCATTGCTTCTGTTGCTTCACTCATTCTCCTTGTCACTCTTGTGTCGTGTTCTTCAAGCGAGAGCGACAACACAAATCAATCTGGGGGAAGCATCAAGGTTGGAATATTCGACAACTTCCCAGGTTTCTGCGTGGGCAATAACCCCGCCAACTCAGCTCTGATGGCAACGCGAACAATGTATGAGACTCTTTTTGAGAAAACTGAACAAGGTGAGTTCGTTGGATTACTTGCCACTAAGGCAACATCTAGCGACGACTTGAAAACCTGGACCGTCGACCTTCGCGAAGGAGTGACCTTCCACGACGGAACCACTTTTGACGCAGACGCAGTGATCGCGAACTTCAACGCCATCACCGGACGTATTGCCGCAGCGGCATTCGCACAATCAGGCATGGCAGGGCTTCAAGCAAAGGGATACACCATCGGCACCGGAACCGCATTTACCGCGAACATCTTGGACGTCAAAAAGACCGACACGTACAGCATTCAATTCGTCCTTGAGCGTGCCCAAAACGATTTCCCGGCCACCTTGTACGCATCTGGAAGATTCGTGATGCGGTCCCCCGCTCAACTTGAAGACGCAACATCCTGCGGACAAACACCCATTGGGACAGGTCCATTCAAGTTCTCATCGTTTACGCCATCCCAACTAGTTGTGACGCGCAATGTCGATTACTGGAGAAAAGATCCTCAGACCAATGCCCAACTTCCGTATCTGGACAAAATCACATTTGATGTGGTACTCGACGGTGCACAACGATCTGCGGCTGTTCGCACGGGTACGTACGATGCAACTTTCTTCTCGGCCGCAACCGACGCTCAATACATTCAAGATCTGCGACGTAGCACTGACGAGACAACGGAATATCAATCAGAACGCGAGTATTACCCATCACTATGGCTCAACCAAGGGAAGCCAGGATCACCGTTCGCCAATAAGGCGGCCCGTCAAGCTGTTCTGAGTTGTCTCAATAGAGAAGGATTTAATACTTCACGCCTCAAAGATGAGGGCGATGTCGCTACGTCAATTGTTGGCGAAACCAATGTCATGTACTCCACCACAGGATTTCCGTCTTATGACCCCACCCGAGCAAAGGCTTATGTTGAGCAATACAAAAAGGAGACCAAAAAGAAGTCTCTTGAATTTGTATTCCCTGCAGACACCAGTCTGTCGTCCCAAGCCAACGCACGATTCTTCGAGGCGATGTGGAAGAACTGCAACATCACTGCGCGTTACACAGTTGAACAAACCCCTCTGATTCTCAGCAAGGCCTTCAACCCAAGCCCCGATGTTTCTAAAGGCCAGTACTACAACTCTTATGACGCGGTCTTCCTCACGCTGTTTGAGGGCGACGACGCTGCCTTCAATGTGCCCTTTGTGCTGAGTAATGCCTACGCCACAGGCAGTGTTAACCCTGTGAAACCACTGTTTCAAAACAGTTTGGGCAAAGTACTAGGACTCAACCACCACTCAGACACCACCGTTGATGATTTCTTCTATCGAGGTCAAGCCGCGGCAACAATTGATGAAGCACGGGATAGCTACCAAGCCGGCACGTCGTATCTCCAACAGAATGCATTTATGGGTTCTCTCGTCACGCACTATTACTCGTTGTTCACCACACAAAATCTTGACGGAGTTGACTCTCTGCCACTTCCCGATGGATCCATGCAACGCGTTGTCACCAATTGGGGCATTGATTGGACAGGCGTGTACAAAAAGAGTTAGTTCGACGATGAATACATGTCTCGAAGATCTTTCTTCAAGACCTTTCCTGTCGCATTACGTGGTAGCTCACCCTCATGCCAGAACACCTGACTCGGAACCTTAAAGGGCGCAAGGCGTGACTTCAATAATTGAAGAAGGTCTTGCTCGCTTGATGGACCAGAACCCTCAGCAGGAACAATGACGGCAACAACCTCTTCACCCAACTTTGCATGCGGCACACCAATGACTGCACAATCGCGAACAGCAGAGTGTTCGAATAACACCGTCTCTACTTCCACGCAGTACACGTTTTCACCACCTCGCAACACCATGTCTTTGATGCGGTCGACA
>JBIIJW010000077.1:0-6599 GCA_044233525.1 Ilumatobacteraceae bacterium
ACGCTCAGCGGGCGCATCGGCTGTCATTCCCGCCACGGTTGCATCGACAAGTTGCACCGCAAGCCCCGCAGGGAACGGCACGCCGGCTTTCGGAGGTTGTGACGACAAGCGCAATGCACGAACAACACGACCAACTTTTGTAGCCGCTTCGATGTCTTCCAGCCAATGACGAATCTCAGTCTCCTGACGAACAACGAGTGCTTGTTTCATCTTTCCAACAAGTGCACGTGTTGGTTCATCGATGGCAACCAACTGGTCCGCTGTGACCACGATGGAACGCAAGTCACGGAGATCGATGTCTTCAATGATTGTTTCGGCAGCAGATGCGCGATCTTTCCATTCTGCAACTCGCAAGCGTGGCAAAAGATTCTCTGCGATTTGCAAAAGACCTTCTGCTGGAACCTTCTCGCGACCTTCAGCAACTGCCTTCTTGTTCTGCTCTTCAATTGCGGTACGAACAGCTGGAACTCCACCGTTCAGGACCTTTTCAGCAATGGCGCGTTGAGCTTCAGGTAATTCAGCAAGAACTGCATCGACATTGACACGCTTTGGCTTGATGCGCTTTGGCTTCGGACGCTGCGGCAACTCAGGTGGTGTTTCGAAGAATGGACGACGAGGGCGCTCGGGACGACCTTCGCCACCTTCACGACGCTTGTCGCCATTACGACGCTCGCCACGAGGTGCACCATCGCCATCACGACGTGGACCACGTCGTTTATCTCCATCACGTCCACCTTTTTTACGCAACTGTTGTGTGACGGGTTCAAATGGCTTTTCAGACGGAAGAATTTGCAAGAGGCCAGAGCGCTCTGCTTTTTGCTTCGGTGCAGCGATAGTTAACACGCGCGTTCCATCAAGATCGGTTTCCACTTCGGCACGAACAACGTCTTTCACGGCAGCACCACTTGGAACTAGAGAGGCATCAACAACTCCCTTTGGTTGCTGGGCTCCGGCTGCACGCCAAGTCCACGTACCATCTTCGCGTTTGCTGGTGAGTTCGATCTCTATACGGCGTGACATAGGGGCTATACGGTATCTCCGAAATTGCCCCGACCATCAGCCATACAGAGTCGATCAGTAGCCTGATTCCATGCCCATTTATGCACTCGGTGAACAGGTCCCAACTATTGATTCCAATGCCTACGTACACCCAGACGCCATCATCATTGGTTCTGTCAGCATTGGATCAGGAAGCAGTATCTGGCCTGGCGCCGTCCTTCGTGGGGACGACGGAGCAATTGTCATTGGCGAACGAACAAGCATTCAAGATGGAACTGTCGTACACACAACCCCCATGAACCACACCACTGTGGGCGACGATTGCGTCATCGGGCACATCGTTCATCTTGAAGGTTGCATCATTGAAAACTTTGCACAAGTGTCGTCGGGGTCGGTCGTTCTTCATCGCGCTGTTATCAGCACAGGCGCAATCGTGGCAGCGAATGCAGTTGTATTGAACGACACGTTTGTCCCTGCTGGTGCACTTGCCGTTGGGGCACCAGCCGTCATCAAAGAAGGACGCGCACGCTTGGCAGATATTGAACTAGCGGTGTCTGCTTACCTTCACAAGGGAAAGCGTTTCCGTGAGCAACTTCGACGCATCGATTAATGAAGAAGTGTGGCGCCTCGTTGACGTCACAGTTCCATCACACGAAGCTGAACTTGCCGCAGATTTTCTTTGGGGCCTCGGTGTCGTTGCTATTGAAGAAATCGACAAAGGAACAATCGTTACTCTGCGCACAAGCATGGGGGAGAACCCACTAGGCGCGATCGCATCGATGCGTGAGGCATTTCCGCATGTGGCGATTGCTACTGTCGACATCAGTCGGTCGGTCGCAGACACGTGGCGTGAGTTCGCCGAAGCCACACATGTTGTCGACGATGTCTATCTAGTTCCAGCATGGCTTGAAGCACCTGTGGCCAGCCGTTCGTTATTCATTGAACCCCTCGACACTTTTGGTCTAGGCAATCACCCAACCACGGTGTTGGCACTTCGGTTGGCACTACGTGTGCTGCCACCACAGTGCACGGTGTTTGATTTCGGAAGTGGCTCTGGAGTTCTATCTGTTGGAGTCGCATCATTGCTGAAGTGCAGGGTGTACGCCTATGACATCGCAGAATCTGGTCGCGATGCATTACAGATGAATGCCAGTCGAAACAATGTCACCACTTGCGAATGGTCTCACGGTTTCCCAACAGAACACGTTGACGCAGTACTTGCAAATATCTTGTCGCCAGTCCTGATTTCAGAAGCACTCAACATTCAGACCGCACTACAAACAGGGGGAGTGCTCGTTTTAAGTGGAATGCGCGACAATCAAGTGTCTACAGTTCTGTCGCACTACACAACATTCACAGAGTTGATGAGAGAAGATCTCGACGGGTGGGTAGCGGTGGCGCTACAAAAAAATTAATTACGAGATAACGCGAGCGCGAACACCAATAGGTGCAATCAATCGATATCCGGCGGCGTGACGCTCTTCTTCAGATTCGCCACCCCAAAAGCCGTATTCACGATTCCGTCGTGCGAAGTCGCGACATTCGAACATGACTTCACATGAATGACACACTTCGCGTGCTTGCGCTTCGCGACGTTCGCGAGCTTGTGGTCGTTCAGCAGCAGGAGGAAAAAAGATTGCAGAGAGACCGCGACATTCAGCAAGTTCAGACCACGAGGTGTCGTCCCACTCTCGAAAAGCAAAAAGTTCGCCAATGGCCATGGTTGTCCCCCAACTCCGCGGTGCCTTTCCCAACTGTAGCAAAATTGACTACAGAGTCAATTCTGAACTTTTTGTCAACGTCAGGCCCGAGAGAGGGCAGTGCGGACTCCCACAGCGAAGGCATCAACATCCTCTGGCGTGGTGTCCCACGAGGTCATCCAGCGAACTTGTGAACGGCTGATGTCCCAGTCCCAGAAGAAACTCCAGTCCTGAAGGGCCACCTTCACAGAAGGGGGGAGGACGGGGTAGAGGCTATTCACTGCTGGGGCCGAGATCTGAAGTTCCGACAGATCTGCGACTGCGTCGTACAGGCGGCGAGCCATTGCATTCGCGTGACTCGCAGTTTCTAGCCATAAACCGGATTCAAGGGCCTCAACAAACTGAGCGGACACATACCGCTGTTTGGACGGCAACTGGGCGGATTGCTTTCGCAAGAACGCAGCGCGTGGTGACGCGACTCCACGGCGTAGCAAGACAGCTTCTGCACCCAGCATTGCGTTCTTCGTCCCACCGAATGAAACTGCATCAACACCAGCACCAAATGTCATTTTTCTAAATGTGTCTGCGTCTCCACCGAGAGCCGCTACAGCATTCGCAATTCGAGCACCATCTAAATGAACGCGCATTCCATACGAATGAGCAACATCGCACAGTGAGGAAATTTCTTCGATGCTGTACAGACCACCGAGTTCTGTCGCTTGAGTAATAGACACGACACCAGGTTGAACGTGATGCACATTTCCTAATGCCGTCGCTAGTGACGCAAGATCTTCTGGGCGAACTTTTGCATCGTCAGTTGTGACATCTTGCAGCTTCACACCAAGAATCTTTTCTGGTGCACCCGTTTCATCAACGTTGATGTGTGACCAGTTTGTACAAACCACAGACTCTGCATGGCCAAGCAGGCTTCCTAGTGCAACAACATTCGATCCAGTTCCGTTGAACGTGAAAAGAACTTCAACATCTTCATCGCACAACTCTTGAAACAAGGTCGTAGCGCGCCTTGTGTTTTCATCTCCGCCATAGGCCACAACATGACCCGCATTGCACCCGGAAATGGCGTCGAGGTACCGAGGGTGAGTGCCGCTGAAATTGTCGCTCGCGAAAAACGATTTTGGAGGGGAAGGAAAATCCACATCGTGAACGCTACCTGTCCGTATATTTTCGTCATGACGAAAAGAACACAAGATGCAGAGGTGCAGGGGACGGACCGCCGGTGTCGCTGGTGTCGACATGTACTTGCTAGCCAGGACGGTCCAGGACGTCGTCGCGAGTTCTGCAGCCAAAAATGCAGACAGTGGGACTGGGTATCGCGTCAACGTGCACAAGATTTACAACTCAGCGAGAACGAACTTGTGATGACCCGTGACGAACTAGACCACCTCAAGGATCAGATTTACGTTTTGCACTGTGCGTTGGCAGACGCACGTCGAGACCTAGAACAACCACGGCACACCAAGGAAAGCCTGCGAGACATCTTGGATTGGCTGATGGATGCAGCAGAGCCCGTGGCCGCAGCTTCCCTGACACCATCCTTACGCCCATAATGTCCGTTATGTAATTTATGTATTTCTGAAGAACCGCAAGGCTTTGCAGGCTTTGGCTCCCCTAGGTGCCGACATAAGGTGCCTTTATGGGAATCCGACACCTCGCACCTGGAGTATCCGCTGACAACGTCTTTGACGAGATGGAATCGTTTCGAACGAATGACGTTCGCTGGCGCGATGGCCGAGTGTTCACACTCGCCTATTCGGCGGGTCCAGATGTGTTGGCGGTTGCCGAAGAGGCCTACCGACGTTTCTCTGGTGAGAACGGTCTGAATGTGGCTGCGTTTCCATCTCTGAAGCGGATGCAGACAGATGTTGTGGACACCGTGGCTGGCTGGTTGCACGGCAATGACGAGACCGCTGGGTTCATGACATCTGGAGGCACCGAGAGCCTGGTGCTCGTGGTGCGCGCCGCTGTAAAGCGGGCCCAGCGAGAGGGACGACTCACGGCAACACCCAACATGGTTCTTCCAACGTCTGCACATGCTGCGCTTGAAAAGGGCGCAGATTATTTCGGTGTGGAAGCTCGTCGCGTTCCGGTTCAGGCGGACTGGCGAGCAGACATCGATCTCATGCGCGCAGCAATCGACAACAACACGATTCTCATTGTTGGCTCCGCTCCGCAATACCCACAAGGCGTCATCGACAACATCCCAGCCATTGCGGCACTCGCGCTTGAGCACAACATCAATTGCCATGTTGATGCTTGCATGGGTGGCGTCACACTTCCCTACTTAGAGAAACTTGGCGAGAACATTGCTGAGTGGGACTTTCGCGTCGATGGCGTGACGTCAATTTCAGTTGACCTCCACAAATACGGATATGCATCCAAAGGCTCGGGAGTGTTGTTGCACCGAAACAAAACGCTTCGCAATGATCAAGTGTTCATGACAGACAACTGGCTCGGAGGCATGTATGGGTCGTCTGGAATTCTCGGAACTAAATCAGGCGGCTCCATCGCATCGTCTTGGGCCGTCATGCGATATCTCGGCGAAGATGGATACCTTCGCGTTGCTCGCAGTGCACGACGCACTGCCCTAGCGATCACAGCGCACATTGAAGCCACCGAAGATTTGGTGATGCGCGCCACGCCAGACTCCACTCTCCTCGCTTTTGGAGCCCGAGACGAAAAACGTCATGACGTTTTTGCACTTGGAGATGCACTTGTTCAACGAGGCTGGTACTTCGATCGTCAAGGCCCGCCGTCTACGTTGCATCTCACCGTTCATGCCGGACACGAGGCCACATACAAAGAATTTCTCACCGACCTCGACGAGTGCCTGCACGTCATGGACAACGGCTCTGGAAGCGCAGGCAGTTACGCCAGTGTGGACTAAGTAACACCACTACCCCGCTACGAGGGCGGTTCGTCCACCCACAAACGACTACGGTGTCATTTACATATCTGCTTGGGAGAGAGTGCCCAGGCACCGCCGAAGGAGCAACCGCCCCGGAATCTCTCAGGCAACAGGGACCAAGTAGATATCAAAACGCTGGAAAGCGAGGGTTCGCCCTCCGCCGACGGGGAAAGCCACTCTGTGGTGAAGCTCTCAGGCACAACAGACAGCGGGGGTCATATCTCTTTGGAGTCCCTATGAACCCGCAGACACGCTCGCTGACATCACCGGCTTTTACTCCTGACGAATTTGCTGTTCGCCACCTTGGTCTGTCCGACGAAGATCGTTCTCACATGCTGAACGTGATTGGCGCCGATTCAGTAGAAAGCCTTCTCGAGGCAACCATTCCGTCGTCAATTCGTTTGCGGGAGCTTCTCTCCATCAAACAACCTGTGGCCGAACACGAAGTTCTTCATGAGCTGCGTGCGCGTTTCAATCAGGACGTCAAGCGAACAACATTCATTGGACAGGGTTACTACAACACCATTACCCCACCAGTCATCAAAAGAAATCTTCTTGAGAATCCAGCGTGGTACACCGCGTATACGCCGTACCAGCCTGAAATTAGTCAAGGCCGTCTTGAAGCGCTGTTGAACTTCCAAACAATGATCTCGGAATTAACCGGGCTTCCCCTTGCCAATGCGTCGCTATTAGATGAAGGAACAGCGGTTGCAGAAGCGGTTGCTATGGCGCATCGCATCAGTAAGTCTGGTTCAGATTCAGTTCTTGTCGACAAGAACACTCACCCGCAAACTCTCGCAGTACTTCGCACGAGAATGGAACCAATCGGCATCACCGTGGCAATGAGTGATGTTGATGCAATGGATCCAACTCATCATTTCGCCGTCGTGGTGTCATGGCCAGGTAGCGACGGCGCACTTCCTTCGCTCGATTCCATGCGGCAACTCACAGCCAAGTCAAACGACTGTAAAGCC
>JBIIJW010000078.1:0-6584 GCA_044233525.1 Ilumatobacteraceae bacterium
GATCCCACGAGCCATTTCTTCCAGCCCAATGTTGGAGGAGTCTGTGAACTTGTCATTGGTCAAGTGTCGCACGCCCCATACGCTGAAGACGTGAACGAACTGGTCTGTCTCGATGTGCCATGTGGCGAGACCATGATTCAACGTATCCAACAGGCGTGGCAGGACGGCGACGCCGTCTTCCCCCTCGACCAGCGTCTCCCAGAACCCGAACGCCAGCGGGTTCTCCGCGCCGTTGAACCCACCATCATCTTCAATGGCGAAAGCAACCAGAAAATTAACGGTGTCCCCGTCGAAACTGGAGACGCCGTTGTCATTGCCACCAGCGGAACAACCGGAGTTCCCAAAGGCGTTGTGCACACACACGACTCCATTGCCGCCAGTGCACTTGCCACATCACAGTTCCTCTCGGTGACCCACACAGACAAATGGTTCGCCTGTCTTCCACCGGCTCACATCGGCGGATTCAGCGTCCTTTTGCGATCGATCATCACAAACACTCCTGTCGTGACGGCGCCACAGTTTTCCGTTGCCGCCTACAACGACGCCTCAGACAATGGGGCAACGCTGGTGTCGTTAGTAGCCACCGCACTTGCACGGGTGGATCCACACCGCTATCGCACCATTGTTCTCGGTGGAGCACGTCCACCTGCCCATCTACCAGACAACTGTGTCACCACTTATGGGATGACCGAGACTGGTAGTGGCGTTTTCTACAACAGAGTTCCGCTCGCCGGCGTTGAAACAGATATTCGACAAGGTGTCATCTACTTGCGTGCACCCATGTTGATGCGTGCTTATCGCAATGCACTTAATCCATTTGACGAAGACGGGTGGTTTCGCACTGGGGATCTTGGATCGTTTGAGAATGGCCTCATCACAGTGTTTGGACGAGAGGGAGATCTCATTATCACGGGTGGCGAAAACGTTTGGCCCGAGCAGGTGGAAGAGCGTCTTTATCAACACCCGAACATTGCAGACGCATGTGTTGCCGGAGTTGATGACAACGAATGGGGCCAAATCGTCACGGCGTGGATTGTTTTCCATAACAACACCCAGGTGTCGCTTGATGAGATACGAAGCTTCGTGAAGGAAACACTTCCGGCTCACTGTGCGCCAAAGCTTGTCGTTCCAACAACAACTATTCCTCGGACCGCTCTGGGTAAACCCCGTCGGTCAGAACTTGTAGCGACGTTTCATCGCTAGTCGTCTTCAAGGACGGGCTTTAATCGCACCTCTGTAATGCGACGTCCTTCAAGAGCTTCAACAACGATTCGCCAACCGTCAACTTGAATGAATTCACCCACGACTGGCACATGCTCCAACGTTCCAAACAGATAACCGCCGACTGTGTCGAATTCATCGTCGTCTAACTTCAATCTGAAGTGATCATTGAATTCTGAAATTGCCATTCCGGCATCAACCAGTGATTCGCCATTCGGTAACTGGCGAACGAGCGGGTCTTCGTCGTCGTGCTCGTCGACGATTTCACCAACTAGCTCTTCTAAGCAGTCTTCAAGAGTGACCAAACCAATAATGCTTCCGTACTCATCGGCGACTATTGCCATATGGAAATGTTCTCTCTGCATATCGCGCATTAACTTGGCAACTGGCTTTGTCTCGGGAATAACAATCGCTGGGCGCACCAATGAGTCCACTGTTAAAGAACCTTCGCCTGCACGAATACGGCGCATGAGATCTTTTGCATAAATAATGCCAAGGACGTCTTCGTTGCCCTCATCGTCCTCTCGCATTACTGGTAGTCGACTCACACCGTGCTCGAATGCCTCGTCAAGAGCTGCATCGATAGACGAGCCCGAATCGACACTGATGATGTCTGGCTTCGGCCGCATAATTTCTCGCACCACGGTGTCGCCGAACTCAATAATGGACTCAATCAGTTCGCGCTCTTCATGTTCGATGATTTCCTCTTCAGCTGCAGCTTCAACAATCCCAAGAAACTCTTGTTCACCAATAAAGGGTCCCTTTTCAAGACCCTTGCCCTTCACCACAATGTTTGTGAGACCAATGAGACCTCGGCTCACCATGCGAAGTGGCCAGAACGCCACCAGCACGGACACCAGTCGCGATGTGGACAATGCAGCACGATCTGAATGCAGCACCGCGTATGTCTTTGGAACCGCTTCTGCAAAAACAAAGAACACCACAACGTTCAGAAGAACACCAACAACAACTCCTACGGCACCAAACAAACGTCCGGAAACAACACCAGTGAGTGTTGCCTGAATGGTTTGACACACATTGACAGACAACAGCAACGGGTTCACCCACCGCTCTGGTTGGGTCACTAGACCAAGCAGTGCGGGTCCACCGCGCGCGCCAGAATCTGCAAGGGCTTGCGCTTTTGGCTTCGATACACGTGACAGACCCATCTCTGCGATGGAAAGAACAATTAACACCAGCAACAAAAAGCCGATGGCAATGAGCATCCACCAATCAGCGGTAGTAGGGGTAGCGGCAATCATTCGTTGTGTTCCTGTCGAAAGTTTTTAGGTGCGGGCCCACCCCAATGGTGATCGCACAAGATGGATAGCTCGTGCTGTCTCATACGAACCGCATCTTCTTCAATCGCGTGATCGAAACCCAACACATGCAAGACACCATGCACAACAAGGAGAGCCAACTCGTCGTCAAGAGTTCCTGCATGATCTGGTGCTTGGCGCAATGCCACAACAGGACACACTAAAACATCCCCCAGCAGGGTTGGCATATCGTCATGATCGGGGTGCGGTCGAGCGGGGCCGCGTGTGAGAGCCCCCGGCCCTTGAGAATCGGCCACCTCCACGCCATCCAGAGGGAACGACAAAACATCAGTCGACCCAGATTTACCCATATGTTCTGCATTGAGACTGGAAATTGACGCTTCGTCAACAAAGAACAAGGACATTTCACATCCGCCGCGCACACCCTCAGCACGTAGAGCATTAACGGCCAAAGTGCGCCATCGAGCCAGGTCGATCTCCACATCGTTTTGCTCGTTCGAACAAAACACCTCAGGCACACCGTCTCCGCCGGCGCGTCTAGGAGAATCAATTCGCGGTCGAGAATCACCCACGTTGGCCACCACGGCGAGTTGATGATTTGTCTGCAGCACCAGCGCGCTCGTATGCCGCAACAATGTCGGCAACGATGCGATGTCGAACAACATCTGACCCATCAAGGGTCACGAAAGCTAACGAATCAATGCTGCCAAGTTTCTTTTCGAGACCGACAAGTCCGCTGCGCCCATCTGGCACATCAATTTGAGAGATATCGCCCGTGACGACAACTTTCGAACCGAATCCGATTCTCGTCAGGAACATCTTCATCTGTTCAGGAGTGGTGTTTTGCGCTTCGTCCAAAATGATGAAGGAGTTGTTGAGGGTTCGCCCGCGCATAAAAGCCAACGGCGCCACCTCAATAGTTTGACGTTCAATCAACTTTTGGGCAGCTTCAGTCTCCACCATGTCGAACAACGCGTCGTACAACGGCCTGAGATACGGGTCGATCTTTGCCATTAAGTCCCCAGGCAGAAAACCCAACCGTTCGCCAGCCTCCACCGCAGGTCGAGTGAGGATGATGCGCTGCACTTGTCGAGCATGAAGTGCCTGCACCGCCATTGCCACGGCCAGCCAACTCTTCCCCGTTCCTGCAGGCCCAATTCCAAACGTGATGGTGTTCTCGCGAATGGCATCGACATAACGCTTTTGTCCAGCGGTCTTCGGCCGCACCATTCGGCCACGAGAACCTTTGAGAATGTCATCAGTGAGAATGGTGGACGGGCGCTGCTCTGCACGCACCATGACGATGCTTCGGTCCATCACCGTTTGGTCGAGACGCTCTCCACGCTGCAACAACAACACCATCTCTTCAAAGAGTTTTCCTACTTGGTGCGCGCGAGGTCCGGTGCAATGAATTTCGTTACCTCGAACCACAACCGCAACGTCAGGAAAAGACTCTTCGACTCGTCGGAGCAATTCGTCACGCTGACCCAGCAACTCAGCCATGAGATGGGTGCCCGGGACAACAACCGTGACGTTAGGGGCGACTGTGCTCATCTGGAATCAGACTACCGACAATGGCGTTCTCACCGAGATTCCCCACCGCCTTCCTGCCCCCGTAGTACCGTCACGGTGGTTCCAATTGGCGGTCAACACATGTACTTCAAAGGTTTTTCACGTGCGTAAGGCCCTCATTGCCCTGTCGTGGTTGTGGGCCATCCTTGCAATTGCACTCGGTTTTACCCACGGCCTCACCGAAGCCAGCAACTCTGCGGCCACAGCCACAGCCACCATTGTCCTGTTGCTCCTTGCCACCGTTGTTGGGGTCAGCGTTCACAGACCAAAGGCCTCCATTGCGATCACCGTCTTTGCCGCCGTCATCCCCCTCGGTGTAGCCCTGTCTCCCACGAACTCAGCATTTTCAGAAATTCAAGGTGAAGCATTGTTTGTTGTTTCTCTCCTCTGTCTTGCCGTTGGTCTCGTGTGGTTCATCAAACAACGTCTCGGCGCACGAGCCTCAGGAGTACTAGCCGACGGAGTCATCGTTGCCATGGGCAGTTGGGTTCTGATTTGGGTTGTTTTGGTGCGACCACTTCTCGACACTCAGACGGCTTCCTCCATCACCACTCTTCGAGCAGTGTCTCTCGGTGCCGCAATGGTGGTGTTGTTTCTTTTGGCCACTCTTCAATTTTCGAATACCGCACAGTCGCCCTCATCGTCTCTGTTTGGTTCAGCAATTGGACTCGCATTGATTGGCGTTCTTTTGCGCGCATTGTCATTTCGTAGCGATGTCACCATCAGTGATTCCACATATACGGCACCATTTCTTATTGCTGCGGGTCTCGTCGGTGCAGCCCTTCTTCATCCCTCGCTTCAAGCGCTCGGAACACGAAATGGGATTCGTCTATCGACTCCGTTGATGACACGACTTCTCACCACCACTGTTTCCCTCATCGCACCCATCATTGTCTTGGCCCTCACAGATGCACACGGTACGCAAGACCGAATTGTTCGCACAGTGTCCGTGGCCGTTCTTGCCGTTGCAGCCACCATTCGAATTATTCAGTCTGTGCGCTTAAATGCAGTCACACAAGAACGCCTAGTGCGCAATGCCCTCACCGATTCCCTCACGGGATTGCCGAACCGCATTCTGATGCTGGAGCACATTGAACAGGCGGTGCAACAATCTTGGAGAACCAACAAGCAACCAACTGTGTTGTTTATTGATGTTGACCGTTTCAAAAACATCAATGACAGTCTTGGTCACTCCATTGGTGACGACGTTTTGATGCGCGTCGCATCGCGACTTCTTACCTGCGTCCAGGACAAAGCAACAGTGGCGAGAATTTCAGGAGACGAATTCGTTGTGCTTGATCCAAGCACCGAGAGCCCCACACAATCGGTTCTGTTAGCTGAGTCAATTCTTGAAACGTTCCGTGAACCGGTGCCTACACCCGAAGGCGACATGTTCGTCACAGCCAGTATCGGCGTTGCCTACGCACCAAAAGAATTAGAGCTTTCTGCCGACGAATTACTGCGCCATGCCGACACGGCCATGTACCGCGCAAAAGCTGCTGGCCGAAATTGCATTGCTCTGTTTGATGACTCCATGTTGCAATCAGTTTCTCAACGGCTAGACGTAGAGACCGCCTTGTATCGAGCGTTAGAGCGAAATGAACTACGCCTCGTTCATCAACCCATCGTGGATATTGACCTTGGCATTGTCGTGGGCTTCGAGGCCCTCATGCGCTGGCAGCGAAACGATGGTGAGATCATTTCGCCCGCCGATTTCATCCCCATCGCGGAAGAAACCGGAACAATCGTTCCCCTTGGTTTATGGGCCATCAACGATGCCTTGAAACAATTAAAACAATGGATAGAAACCGGAGTGGTCACGCCGAGCACCACCATGAGCGTGAATGTATCTCCGCGCCAATTGCATGACCCTCAATTCGTCACAACAGTCAACGATGCTCTTCAGAAATCTGGACTCCCCGCTGAGCAACTGTGGCTTGAAGTAACCGAATCCGTCATGATGACAGAACCAGCACAGGCACTGCAGGCGTTGCGCCGATTGAACAGCCTTGGCGTGCGCATTGCTATTGATGATTTTGGAACTGGATATTCATCACTGTCTTTGCTTCAGCAGTTTCCTATTCAATGCATCAAAATTGATCGTTCCTTTGTTCAGAACATCACCGAAGCGTCCGACACGCACAACATGGTGAAGACAATCATTGCCATGGCTCAATCGATGGGTGCCGACGTGGTTGCTGAAGGCATTGAAACATTGCCACAACTTTCTGCTTTGCAATCTCTTGAGTGCCATCGCGCGCAGGGCTACTTCATCAGTAAGCCAATCGATGCAGACAATGTTCCAGCCGCTGTAGCCGACATCCACAATGTCGATAGCTGGCGTCAACGATTGTCTCAGTAACTCTGTTACTGCGGAGCTCCAACTCGGGTGATGACCCCGTCGTTGTCTCGCACAAATAACTCAACAGTGTGAGCGCCATCGGTCAGCAACGAATAATCAAGAATTGCGGTGAATTCAACAACATCGCGCGCGCCCGATAATTCGCCGAT
>JBIIJW010000091.1:0-6149 GCA_044233525.1 Ilumatobacteraceae bacterium
TTAGTGATCGAGATGCTTATAGCGCTCGATGGCGTCGCTGATCTCTTTCTCGGCCGCTGCGCGACCTTCCCAACCTTTCACCGTGGTGTCTTTGTTGGGTTCTAACAACTTGTAGACCTCGAAGAAGTTGCCTACTTCATCTAAAAGATGTTCAGGCAAATCATCAATGTCGACGTACTGGCTGAAGCGGGGATCGCGAGAGGACACGCACAACACTTTTGCGTCGGGTCCCTTTTCATCAGCCATCCAGAAAACGGCAACAGGGCGCACCCAGAGGTGGCAACCTGGAAACGTGGGCTGGCTGAGCCACACCAAAGCATCGAGGGGATCTCCGTCTTCACCATGAGACCCTGGGAAAAATCCGTAGTCGAGTGGGTACTGCGTTGCAGTAAACAAGGTTCGATCTAACCAGATTGCTCCGGTGTCGTGATCCATTTCGTACTTGTTGCGAGATCCTTGTGGAATCTCGACCACCATTTCTACTTCCATCAACGTCAGTCTATCGCTGGCGCATTACTGCGACCCATTGCTCCGTTCAACATGGCGCGCATGAGCGAGACGAATTGTTCGTCTGTGACGCCGCCACCGCCTTCTTCGAGAAGGTCGTTCAATACGAATCCGAATCCGTAACTCTGCAGCAACATGGCGAGCGCAGCACACGACATTGTTGGCTCTTCATTTGTAATACGACGAATTGCATTTTCCATGAAAGAAACGAGACGTTCATGCAAAATGTTTTGCACCAAACTGAGGCGCGTACGAAGTGCTGGAATTTCCATAGAGGCCGCAAGAATTTGCATGCGTTGCCAACGACGAGGGCGACGGAAGTCTTGTTGCGGAAGAGCCAACACCGCCAAGATGTCATCAACCGTTGGTGACTCAAGTGCGTTGAAAAAAGCTTCTGATGCATCGAGTTGTTCAAGAACATATTCTTCGAACATCTCGCCCAGCACTTCTGCAAGCAAGCCATCGCGATCGACAAAGTACTTGTAGATCAATGGCACAGAAACTTTTGCGTTCTGCGCAACGTCTTGAACTCGAAGACCAAGGATTCCCTTTGCCTCTACTTCTACTCGGGCCGCCGCGACTATACGTTCGCGTGATGAGGGGATGTGATGTGGTTCCACGGTGGCTGACCCTAGCCCTTCCTTTTGCCCTTTTTCGGTCGCGCCAAGAGATCTATTGCGTCGGCCAGAGTGAACTTTTGAACGTCTGAATCCTTCGGTAGTGGTCGGGTGTCTCCATCTCTGTCGACGAACAGGCCATAGCGGCCCCGTTTCAAAACAATGTCGGCGCCAGACTCTGGGTCGGCGCCCAAGACCCGCGGAAATGCCATTAATTCCTGCACATCACCCAGCGTGACAGCAGACAGGTCGGCCTCAGCATCAAGGGAGAGAGACCGCTTCCCTACCTTTGCATACGGCCCGTACGGCCCGACTTTCACCGTGACCTCTTCTCCATCAATCTCGCCAATCACCCGCGCCTCCTGATTGGCCCGAAGCAAGGACAGCGCATAATCCACCGTGAGATGTGCGAGTTCGGTCTGGTCTGGCACGGCGGCGTTTCGACCATTGCACGAGAGGTACGGAGAACCGCTGGTGCGTGATCGCGTGGTGCGAGAACCACGGACCGATTTCTTTCCGGCAAAAGTTTTACCAGGCTTCACAACAATGTCCTGGCCTGACTCTGGGTCTACTCCCACCACCCACACGTTGTGTTCTGCCGGCTTGTACGACGCCACCACATCGTTCACTGCCGTTACGAGACCTGGCCATGCCCCACTTCCCGTGGAGTAGAACGACTCCAACACATCAACCAACGATGCTTGACCGCCCACAATGTCATCGAGTTGCGATTCCATGTTGCGTGTGAATGTGTAATCCACCAGCAACGGAAAACATTCAGAGAGAAATTTCTCCACAGCGATTCCCGTCAACGTAGGAATAAAAGCTTTGTCGCCACTCTTTGACCATACGTATTCATCACGCAACGACTGAATAATTGATGCATATGTAGACGGCCTGCCAATTTCCAGAGCTTCAAGCGCACTAATCAACGACCCGTCGTTGTAGCGCGCTGGTGGCTTCGTGACATGTTCTTTCACCTCAATTTCTTTGACCGAGAATTTCTCGCCAACAGAAAACTCGGCAATTGGAGTTGTGATGTCATCGTCATCGTTGATGTAGAGGCGGCGATGACCAAGCTCTGTAATGGTGGTACCAGATGTGGTGAAGACACATTCGTGTATCGGTTTTTTTGTTGTAGCCGTGAAGGTCACGGTGACCGTGGTACCGACAGTGTCAATCATTTGCGACGCAACAGTGCGTCGCCATACCAAGTCGTACACCGCTGCTTGTTGTGTCGTGAGACCTTTCGGTGAACGCAGCGAGAGATTCGCGGGACGTATCGCTTCATGCGCTTCCTGAGCATTTTTTCGATTCGAAGAGTACGGCCGCGACTTTTCTGGAACACTTGCTGCGCCAAACATGTCAATGGCTTGCTGACGAGCTGCCGCGGTGGTGACAGCGGACAATGACGGACTATCGGTTCGCGGATATGAGATCAGACCTTTTTCATGAAGTTGATTCATGATGCTCTGCGCTGCTGGGCCAGATAGACCCAACCGATTTGTCGCATCTGTGATCAGGCTCGCCGTGGTGTACGGAGGGCGAGGCTTCCGTGTATAGCGCTCGGTCTTTGAACTGGTGACAACAAGCGAAAGCGGACGCAACTGTTGTGCCAATTCATGTGCCCGATCAAGCAGCAACAGCTCCGCAGGTGCCGCCACGACACCGGCATCGTTGATATCGGTGGACTTTGCCACGGGGGTTGCGTCGATAGAGCGCAAAGTGGCAACAACGGGCGTTGGGATATTCAGTGTTGACTCGATGCTGCAATACGTTGTTTCTACAAAAGCAAGACGCTGTTTTTCACGTTCAACAATTAAACGCAATGCAGGGCTTTGCACACGGCCAGCACTGAGATTTCCACGAACCTTCTTCCACAACACTGGCGACACATTGAACCCGTAGAGATAATCCAGGTATCGACGAGTACGTGCGGCCTCCACCAATGTGTAACGAATGCTCTGGCGATTGTCTAGGGCTTTCAGCACATCAAACTTCGTGATGGCTGTAAATACGATGCGAGAGACGGGAATCGTGGGCTGGAGAAATTCAAGAAGCAGGTACGCAATCATTTCGCCTTCACGATCATCGTCTGTTGCGAGGATGAGTTCGCTTGCAGTTTTCAATTCGCGCTGTAGTCCCGCAATAATCTCCTCACCCTTTTTCGACAAGTGATACGTGGCAACAAAACCGCCCTCCACATCAATGGCGCCTTTCTTGGCGGGGATATCTGCGAAGTGCCCCACTGAGGCATGAACGTTGTATTCGTCACCAAGAATTTTGGAGATTGTCTTCACTTTGTTTGGAGACTCGACAATGACGAGTGGCCGACCTGGGGATGTGCTTGTTTTATTCATGGCGGCAGTTCTTAAACCATGCCTGTCTCACAGTAGGGGTATTGATGTGCTTCTGAGCCTTATTTTGTAAGGGAAAAAGAAAAACTTGACAGCTCTGGCGCACACGCGCATGTTGTGCGCGTGCACGTACGTACGCGAGGCCAGCACTACGACACCACCACTTTTGCTGTACGCAAGACCCGAGGACCACGTTTAGGAATCAGCGTGACAAGCACAGAACAGGTGCCTTTCTTAATGCCCCGAACCTTTGTGTCAACGAAGGAACAATTTTGTAGACCGCGCACAATGGTGAGCCGCATTGACCCCTGAGAGGTCTTTGGAATGGTGAGCGATACGTGCGACGCGATAGCACGGGCCGTGAGATAACGATTGCGTTTCACCGAGAGGTAGGGCGCCCGCTTTAAGACATTTTGTTGACCTGACAAGGTGGAGTTTGTTGTTGGGGGCGAGGTTGACGATGAAGACGACGTTGTTGATTCATTAATTGTTATTGCAAGGGTTGTTGACGTCGTCGACGTTGTGGTGGCCTCTGTCGTGGTGGTGGCAATGGTTGTTGTTGGCTCGGTTGTAGTGGTGGCAATGGTTGTTGTGGTTGGCGCAATGTTCAAGGTGCCCACGGTGACTGCAGATGTTTGCAACGTTGTTCCTCCGTTACCTAGTTGACCCGCACCTCCATCTCCCCAACACTTCACGGCACCAGTTGTCAATGCAGCACAGGCATGCTTTGTTCCCAACGCAATATCCACCACGCCAGACGTCACTCCTGCAACGGACTGAGGTGTGTAGCGCGATGGAGTAGTTAACGAGTGACCTAACTGACCGCTGTTATTAATCCCGAAACACTCCACTGTTTGCGATACAAGCAGTGCACAGGTGAACTCTCGTCCGGTGGCCACCATGGAAGCAGACGACGAAAATGTCACCGAGACCGGAGTGGAAGATTCGGTCACCGTGTTTTGATCACTGCCCAACTGGCCAGCGGAGTTTGATCCAAAACACCAAGCCTGAGTGGCCGCCACGACACATGAGTGTGAAAAACCTGCGGCTGCAGACGTTGCTGACCCTCCACCAAATGTGGGTACGCGGCTTGGAGTCAGGTTGTCAGATTGTGATGTGTTTCCGAGTCGGCCATTGTTGTACGCGCCCCAACACCATGTGTCGCCAGCCGCGCTAGTGGCACATGCATGAGTTGCACCAAGCTCTAGTGACGACACAACAAACGACGATGGAATAGACACCACTGCCGTCGGTGTTGCGCTGCCACCAGAACTCTGTTGGCTCCCGTTACCTAATTGACCACGGTTGTTTCTCCCCCAACACATCACCGTCGAGTTCGTTAACACCGCACACGTGCTGTTCCCGCCGGCGGCGACCACCGTTGCAGGTGCCGGAAGCGTCACTTGAACTGGATCTGGTTGATTCCCACCTGGCACTCCCACTTCTCCAAATCCGTTGTATCCCCAACACCACACCGTGCCGTCGCCGGCAAGTACACACACGTGAGAATCACCAGACGTGATGTGTCGTGCGACTCGACCACCAAGAAGTGCCGACGCCTGTACTGGAGTTAACGCTTGATCGCCAACAAGTCCTGCATGCGCACTCGACCCAAGTTGACCGAACGTGTTGTCTCCCCAACACCACACAACGTCGTTCGATGCAATTGCACACGAGTGCCCCGTGCCCACGGCTAATCGTCCGCGCGCAGCAGGGGCGGAGACGTCTGCACTCTTCACGCGCGCTGCAAGAGGCAAACACGACAATGCAAGAACGAGACATGCCACGCACACGCGAGTGCGAGCAGAGATCCCCCCGGATAGGCCCACGGGGAAAGTGTAGAACGATTAGTCGGTGCTGCCGGACGCTTCAGCTTCGGCAATTTCGCGACGCACTTCGTCCATATCGATGCTCTGGGCGGCGGTCACAATTTCTTCCAATGAGTGTGCGGGCAATGCACCTGCCTGGTTGAACAACAACACTCCATCGCGGAAAATCATGATGGTGGGAATGGAACGAATCTGAAGTGCAGCAGCCAACCCTTGTTCGGCTTCGGTGTCTACTTTGCCAAATCGCACCGTTGGATGTGCTTCCGATGACTGTTCGAAAACAGGTGCAAACATTTTGCACGGACCACACCAGTCGGCCCAGAAATCAACAATGGTGATGCCTTCGGCCAAAACTGTTTCTTCGAAGTTCTCTTCGGTGAGGGTAAGGGTTGCCATGGGAGTATCCGTTTCTTTAGTTCTGGACGATGGGGAGAGCCAATGCTTTGGCGGCACCTTCAACTGTCCCAAGGTCAACCACATTTGTGAAGCCCGCATTCCGCATGAGTTCCACTGCTTGACCTGATCTGTTGCCGCTGCGGCAATACACCGAATACGCCACGTCTTTGTCGAGATTGGCCAGTTCCTTCTCAAAGTCGCCATTTAAAAGGCTGAGATTCCTTGCGCCTTTGACATGGCCCTCTGTGAATTCCTCAGCTGTTCGAACATCAATCACCTTGCTGGCCGGCACCAACTGAACATCAACAACGGTGGAATCAACAGACGATTGCGTGTCCGATGACGAACAAGCGCTGACACCCACGAGAAGAGCTGTCATCGTCGCCACAGCAAACATCTTTCTCATACCCCAGAGGGTACCTGCTGGTTTGTCGTGAATGCGG
>JBIIJW010000079.1:0-6569 GCA_044233525.1 Ilumatobacteraceae bacterium
TTCGCATCGGCAAGAGCTTTCAACTCAGAGGCGATGGTGAGCCCATGAACAACACCGCCGCCGCCGACAACGTCGACAGCGGCAGCAAGTTGTAGTCCGTCAGCGGCAGCGACTGCGTCGCACACCGTTGAACCCATTTTCCCTGCGGCTCCGACAACTCCCACGCGAATCATGGAAATCACCGTAGCCGTTAGAGGGTGTTATCGACGGCGACGATTACGGTCGCCACGATCTCCGCGGGCATCTGGGCCAAGGTCACCGAGTTCGGAACGAAGTTCACTTTCAAACTCATCCTCGAACGACACTTCTTTGGGTGCATCGCTGCGTGGTTCGCGTGGGCCACGATCGTCACGGTCGCGTCCACCACGACCTCCACGGTCACGGTCGCGTCCACCACGGTCGTCGCGGTCACGACGCTCACGGCGTTCACCGCCACCGCCGCCGCCACCACCTGGGATGTCGTTGCCCTCGTCATCAACTGGTGTGAGGCTGACTTTGCCCTTGTCGTCAATGTCGTCCACGCGCACGCGGATTTCATCACCCAAGTTCAATACGTCTTCAACATTGTTGACACGCTGGCCATTACCCAACTTCGAAATGTGAACGAGGCCGTCGCGTCCGGGAAGAATATTCACGAATGCGCCGAACTTTGTGGTGCTCACAACGCGGCCGGTGTAGATGGCGTTCAACTCTGCAGTTGGAGGATCAACGATTGCAAGAATGCGATCGCGTGCCTCTTCCACACGGAAGCTGTCTGGCGAACCAATGGTGACAATTCCGACTGCGCCGTCGTCGTCTACTGCGATATCTGCACCAGTCTCTTGCTGAATGGTGTTGATGACCTTGCCCTTTGGCCCGATGACTTCGCCAATCTTGTCCATTGGAATATTGAACGAAACAATCTTCGGTGCAGTGGCACCAACTTCTGCACGTGGTGCAGAAAGTGCAGAGTTCATTGACTCAAGGATTGCCATACGTGCATCGCGTGCCTGCTGCAGTGCGGATGCAAGAACGTCGGCTGGAATGCCGTCGATCTTGGTGTCTAACTGCAATGCGGTGACCGCATCTGCAGTACCGGCAACTTTAAAGTCCATGTCGCCGAATGCGTCTTCTGCACCGAGGATGTCGGTGAGTGCGAGGTACTTGCCCTCTGCATAAATGAGACCCATTGCGATACCGGACACTGGAGCCTTAATGGGCACACCGGCATCCATCAGCGACAAGCTGGATGAACACACCGACGCCATTGAGGTGGAGCCGTTTGATGACAACACTTCAGACACCAAACGAATGGCGTATGCAAACTCTTCTTGGCTTGGGATGACAGGAAGAAGTGCACGCTCTGCAAGTGCGCCGTGACCAATCTCGCGACGCTTTGGCGAACCAACGCGACCAGTTTCACCGTTGGCCCATGGAGCCATGTTGTAGTGGTGGATGTAACGCTTCTCGTTGTCTGGACCCAATGTGTCCAACATTTGGTTCATTCGTGGCATTGCAAGTGTGCACACGTTCAGCACTTGAGTTTCACCGCGCTGGAACAAGCCAGTGCCGTGCGCTGCAGGCAAGATGCCCACTTCGCTAGACAACGGACGCAAATCTCGTGGACCGCGACCATCGATACGGATGCCCTCTTCAACAACGCGCTTACGAACGAGCTTCTTGGTGAGGCTGCGTACTGCTTCCTTCACGGCCTTTTCCTGACCAGCGAATGGCGAGCCTTCGCCACACAATTCAGCAACAGTGTCTGCCGCTGCTGCGTCTGTGGCAGCGTTGCGATCGGCCTTCAAGGCAATAGTGACAGCGGTTGCCAACTTTGATGTTGCAACCTTCTCTACTGCGGCAAAGATTTCGTCGGTGTAGTCGAGAACTGGTGTGTACTCAAGTGGTGCAATTGGTCCGCGTGTAGCGATGATGCTGGCAACGAGTTGACGCTGCAATCCAATTGATTCCTTGATCCACTGCTTTGATGCTTCAAGACCATCAGCAATGACTTGCTCGGACACTTTTGGTGCGCCCTCTGCATAGAACTCGAAAGCCTTTTCGGTTCCGCCTGCTTCCACCATCATGATGGCGACATCTCCGTTGTCGAGTTCGCGACCGGCAACAACGATTTCAAATGTTCCGTTGTTTCCTTCTGCGTAGGTTGGATGTGGCACCCAGTCGCCGTCTTGTGAGAACGCCATACGAACTGCGCCAATTGGACCTTCGAATGGAATTCCGCTGACCATGAGGGCAGCAGATGATGCGTTGATTGCGATGACGTCGTGTGGGTTTTCCATATCGACACCAACAACGGTGATGACAACTTGTGTCTCGTTGCGGTAGCCGTCTGGGAATGCTGGACGAAGTGGGCGGTCGATCAAACGACAGGTGAGAATTGCCTGCTCGGATGGGCGACCTTCCCGGCGGAAGAATGCGCCAGGAATTTTTCCTGCTGCATACGCACGCTCTTCAACGTCGACGGTGAGTGGGAAAAAGTCGATGCCATCACGCACGCCACGAGCGGCGTTTGCAGTAGCAAGAACGGTGGTGCCACCAATTGTTGCGATAACGGCGCCTTGCGATTGTGTCGCAAGCTTTCCGGTCTCGAACGTGATGGTCTTGTCTGAACCCGACACGGGTGCGGATACGCGAAGTGCGTCAGCCATGGGAACTCCCTTATTTATGTGTTGTTGTGTTGTCCACCAACAAACGCCGGTTCCCAGTCGTCAACCCCGCACCCAAACATGAGCGGCGCGGAACTCTCGACTGACAACCGACAACAATGTGAAGTGTTGGCGGAGAACTGAATTAGCGGCGAAGGCCGAGTTTTGCAATGAGTTCGCGGTAGCGAGCAATGTCGCGGTCGCGGACGTAGTCGAGCATGCGACGACGACGACCCACCAACATCAACAAGCCGCGACGGCTGTGGTGATCTTTGGGGTGGGTCTGCAGGTGTTCGGTGAGGTGGTTGATGCGGTCTGTGAGGAGCGCAATCTGCACATCGGGTGAACCTGTGTCGGTGCCGTGCTGACGGTACGTTGCAATGGTGTCGTTCTTCGACATTGGAGGCCTCTTTTCCTTCTTGTCCGAGAGGGCGTTTGTCCCAACTATTGAGACAAACATCGTCCGCGCGCCGGAGCCCACGGAGACTCTTCAAGGCTAGGAGCCTTTTCCCAGTGCCTACAACCCCATCTGGCTATTAGTCTCCTCAGGGTGTTCACCGGAATTGTTGAAGAAAAGGGCTCTGTCGCCGCCCGAGATGGCGCCAAACTCACCATTTCCGCCACCACCGTGCTGGAAGACTCCGGAATCGGCGCGTCTATTGCCGTGAACGGCTGTTGCCTCACCCTGGTGGAAAAGGGCCCCAACTGGTGGGTGGCCGATGTGTCCGACGAAACGTATCGACGCACCAACCTTGGAGACTTGCAGCCAGGCGACCCCGTGAACCTCGAACGCCCCATGCAAGCCAATGGTCGATTCGGTGGCCACATCGTTCTTGGTCATGTTGATGCAGTCGGCGAAATCGTCTCCCCTGTTCCTCAACTCGTGGTTCGTATTCCCCGCGAGTTGATGAAGTACGTCGTAGAAAAAGGAAGCTGCACGGTGGACGGCATCAGCCTCACCGTGTTCAACCTCACCGTTGACACTTTTGAAGTCGCTGTCATTCCTCACACCGCAGACGTCACCACGCTTGGGCATCGAAAAGTTGGCGATGCTGTAAACATTGAGATTGATGTGCTTGCCAAGCACGTTGAAAGACTCGTGAACGCAGACAAATAACCATGCCAGATCTCTCCCACCTTCGTGCGCGCATTGACGAGCTAGACGCAGCACTGGTACAGCTCTTGGCGCAGCGAATCAACATCGTGCGCGAAGTAGCAGAAACGAAGGGGCACTCCGGAGATTCCATCATTCAGCCTCAACGTGTTCGCGATGTGTTGCAAACGCGTCGCCAGTGGGCAATTGATGCGGGAGTCGATGCAGATTTTGCCGAACAACTGTTTCGCACATTGTTGTCTGAAACACATCGAATTGAAGCCGCTGAATCTCGTAGCGAGCCAACACCGACAAAAGATGCAGGTGCACGCACACGCAGTGAACTCGACACCGTTGCAGTACGCATTGATCATGTTGTCGTCGCGGTTGCCGATGTAGATGCCGCGCAACGATTCTTTGAAGGACTTGGCTTCACCACAACATCAACAGATGATTCAGAAGTCATCAATGCAGTTGCTGGTGGCGTCACCGTGGTTCTTGTTGGACCCAATCACAATCCCGCTGTACACCGCCGACTCTCCGAGCATGGGTCTGGCGTTCAACACATCGCCATTGAAGTCTTCAACGCAGGAATCACCCGAGACGCCCTTGACTCTGCTGGCATCCCACGGCTCACCGACATCGTGGTGGACAACGAAGGCCACGAGCAGGTATTTGCTGCCGTCGACCCCGCCACCGGCGTTCAACTCAGCTTCATCAGCCGCACGGGTCATCGCGTCCCCATGACCAGCCACAACGTGTCGGCCATGTTTGAAGCCATCTCCAACGCAGATTCCACTGACCTCGAGGCATAAGATATGACTGCTCGGTCAACACGACCGCGTGGAGGCACTTTCTAACTCGCTTTCAGGCGTTCGACCGGCACTGGCAAAACTCATCCGTCCGTACTCGCCTGAAAGGTGTTGTCTTTGTTGCGCCAGTTTTCTCGCGACGATCTTCAATCGTCGCTTCCCTTCACTCAAGGCTTCTTGTCCGACCTGGAGAATGCCCCGCTCGACGATGTCATGGCTCGCGCACGCGCCATTCGCAATGCCACCCATGGCACGCGAATCACTTTTTCTCCAAAGGTCTTTATTCCACTCACCATGTTGTGTCGCGATAAATGCGGCTACTGCACATTTGCTCAGCCACCAGCACGACTCGAGAAGCCTTACCTCTTGGCCGAAGATGTTCTTGCAATTGCGCGTCAAGGTGCACGCCAAGGTTGCCATGAAGCGTTGTTCACGTTGGGCGAGCGTCCCGAACTTCGTTACGACGTGGCTGCAACGTGGCTGCGCGATCACGGCTACGACTCAACGGTGCATTACTTGCACGACATGGCCGAGTTGGTATTGAAAGAAACTGGTTTACTTCCGCACGCAAACGCCGGCGCATTGTATGAAGACGAATTAGCCATGCTTCGTCGCGTCTCTCCATCACAAGGAATGATGTTGGAGTCATTGCGCGATGATTTGGAATGTCATCGCGGTGCGCCAGACAAAGAACCACAACGACGTATTGACACACTGTGCCTAGCTGGCGAGTTAGCTATTCCATTTACATCTGGAATCCTTGTTGGTATCGGCGAGAATCGCCGCGATCGCCTCGATGCGTTGGCATTGCTTGCTGCATCACATCTTCGTTATGGGCATCTGCAAGAAGTCATTGTTCAAAACTTCTTGCCAAAAGCCGGAACTGCAATGCATAAAGCACGTCCGTGTCCAGAAGACGAATACTTGTGGTCCATTGCAGTTGCGCGATTAATTCTTCCGGCAGACGTTCATCTGCAAGCGCCACCAAATCTGTCCGATGATTTCGGTGTGTTGTTGGATGCCGGCATCGACGATTGGGGCGGCGTCTCCCCCGTGACCGCAGATCATGTCAACCCAGAACGGCCGTGGCCAGCACTTGATCGTTTGCGCGATGTCACAGAAGATCGTGGCTTTGCGCTTGCACCACGACTCACCATCTATCCAGAGTTTGCGACCGCACCAGAAAAGTGGCTCGATACAAACTTGCACTTCCCCGTCATGGATCGCACCGATGCCGAAGGTGTAGGCCGCGACGACCCAGGCGCAATCTGGCCAGAGAAAGTAACAGCCGCAGACGTCGTACACGACGGAGCTGAAGTTGTTCTCGTTGGCCATAAGTCAACACAGTGGTATTCAGGGTCGAATGTGAAGCCCATGTCATTGGTTCCACATCCGCGTCCGTTTGCTCGTGGTCGTGTTGCAGAGATCATTGAAGGTCATCGCACTGGCCAAGAACTTGGTGAACAAGAAGTCATTGACCTCTTCCGTGCGCGTGGACCAGAGGTGGGATTCATCGCTGATTATGCCGATGAATTGCGCTTCAACGCGGTGGGCAACGTGGTGACCTGGGTGCACAACCGCAACATCAACTACACCAATGTGTGTACATATAAATGCAAGTTCTGCGGATTCTCAAAAGGTCCACTGTCGCTCAATTTGCGCGGCACTCCGTATCTCTTAACTCTGGACGACATTGCAGAGCGCGCACGTGAAGCGTGGGAACTTGGCGCCACCGAAGTCACACTTCAAGGCGGCATTCACCCAGACTTCGACGGCGACTATTACATCGACGTCACCCGCGCCGTGAAGGCGGCCGTGCCCGACATGCACGTTCATGGCTTTACCGCACTTGAAGTCACCGAGGGTGCACACCGTAACGGCGAATCCCTTCGTGATTACTTGGTGCGTTTGAAAGATGCCGGACTCGCGTCGTTACCCGGAACTGCTGCAGAGATTTTGGACGACGATGTTCGTGCCATTTTGTGTTCCGACAAAGTGAACACCGAAGAATGGTTGGAG
>JBIIJW010000080.1:0-6568 GCA_044233525.1 Ilumatobacteraceae bacterium
AGCACATGGGATGGCCCATCTTTTCCGACGCAAGAAGTGGTGTTCGGGTGTGTGAAACAAATGTAGTGATTGCATTTGATTCAATTCTCCGGCACTCGGTTTTCGCAGACTCGCATGTTCCAGATGTGGTGTTGCGCGTGGGGGAGCCACCAGCATCAAAAGTGACGGCACAGTGGTTGTTGCGTCATGACATCGACATCATTCAAATTAGTGAGGTAGAGAGCGTTGTTGATCCAGACCATCGCATGAACTACACCGTGGTTGCTCCTATTGCCGATCTGTTTACATCACTTCAAAGTCATGTGTCACCAATTGATTCTTCTTGGTCGGCTGAGTGGAATGCGGCTGAAACCATCGCCCAGTCGGCGATCACCTCATGGGCCAAGGAGAATTGGTCCGAGCCGTCGCACGCGAGGGCATTAACCGATGCGTTAAAGCCCGGAACTCACTTCGTGATCTCATCATCGATGCCGATTCGAGATGTTGAGTGGTTTGGAACTGTGACCCCCGATGTTGTTGTGCACTCCAACAGAGGAACCAACGGAATTGACGGAGTTATCAGCACTGCTATTGGTGTTGCCGTTGCATCTTCGGCGCCAACGGTTGTGTTGGTGGGAGATGTTGCTTGTCTTCATGATTCCAGTGGCTTGGTGGGACTCATGCGACGGCACGTTGACCTCAAAATTGTTGTGACGAACAACGATGGGGGAAGCATTTTCTCTTTCTTGCCGCAAGCAACACAGGTTGATTCAGACACTTTTGAATTGTTGTATGGCACTCCACATGGCGCCTCTTTCGAGCATCTTGCAGCTACCCACGGCATTCCATATGTACGCGTCACAGATAGCGCCTCGCTTTTGGCGGCTCTTCACACGCCGGGGTCGGCACTACTTGAAGTTCCGTTCGTGCGTGGGGAGAATGTGGCGCAGCACGATGCTGTGAATGCTGCAGTGATTGAAGCGTTGTCTAAGGCCTAACAATTGCAGACAGCATTGCTTGGAACTTTGCTTGAGTTTCAGCAAGTTCGGCAAGTGGCTCGCTGTCCGCAACAATTCCACCACCCGCAAACAATCGAGCACTCATTCGGTCTTCTGAGAATTCAGCGCATCGAATGGTGACAGCAAAACTGCCTTCGCCCTTTGCATTCAACCAACCAACAGCACCTCCATAGAAACCACGCTGGAGGCCTTCGTATCGGGAAATAAGTTCAATTGCTTTTTCTGTTGGGGAGCCACCAAGTGCAGGGGTGGGGCATAGTGCACGAACGAGTTCCAAGATGTGCGGCGCCGGTTCAGTGAGCGCGCCTTCTAGGTAGGTGCCCAAATGTTGAACATTGGCAACCGTGACGACCGAAGGCTCATCTTCCCAGTCAAGGTAAGAACAGTGAGGCAAGAGCGTGTCGTGCACCATGTCAATCACGACTCGATGTTCAATTTGGTTCTTCTCACTAGCTTTCAGCTGAGCCGCGAGTCGCGCGTCTGTTTCTGGATCGCCTGTCCGTGGTGTGGTGCCCGCCAATGGTCTGCTACGAACAGTTCGACCATCAACTTCCACAAGGAGTTCAGGAGAAGCACCCACCATGTTGTTCACCGAAAATCGGTAACTGGATCCAAAGGAAGCCTTCAGTCGTAACAGCACTCCATAGACATCAATCGGTGCATCGGACGTCACGGCAATGTCGCGAGCGATGACAGCCTTGCGAATGTCCCCTCTGATGACAGCGTCGCGTGCAGTGGCAACTGCTTCAAGGTATGTCTCGATAGGTGTGAGGGGGGCAACCGTGAAGCAATCTGCATGTGGTTGAGGAGGGGTGATGTCTTGGAGATCCGCAATCGTGTTATCAAAAACAGCGTTGGAAATGTCTGCATCTGAGTTGCCGAACAAGGTGAGGGTGCAGTGCCCCTCTGTGTCCTGGAAAATTAGAACCTGAGGTATGAAAAACTCAGCATCGTCACTGGGGAGAAATGGGACGAGCCCGAATGCAATGGGTGTCACGGGGTGCTCGCTGTCTTCAACCTCAATGCTTGACAGCATCGAAGCGATGGCATCACCAGACGCTTTAGCCGCAATTCCTTTACCTGCGTACCCATGGTTGTTCTGAACAAAGAGGAATCCATCTGCGCCGCAGACGGACGTGAGGTCGATGGGCTCCGCTAAAGGAAATGAACGACACTTCATGCAGTACGAGTGCCCACCATTAATTGTGTGAGCCCGCCCGACAGCTGGTGATGAGTTGCATCTGTGAAACCTGCGGCACGAAGCTTCTCAACAAGGATGTGGCGTTCGGGTAGGTAGGCAACGCTTTTAGGCAAGTATCGATAGGCCGCACCATCGCTGAGGAGAGCTCCGATACGAGGCACGATTTTCCCGAAATAGATGTTGTTACCAAAACGAATGAGTGGATTATGAGGAACGCCAACATCGAGTAGAGCAACTCGTCCGCCTGGTCGAATTGCGCGAGCACATTCGGCAAAAAATAAATCAAGATCTACAAGATTTCGAAGAGCAAAACCGCAAATGATTCCGTCGACAGAGCCATTTGGAACGGGCAGTTTCAAGATGTCTGCTTGCGCTCTTGGGGCGCCACTTCTGTCGTTTGACAACATGCCAAAGGACAGATCCATTGAGATGGGCTTTAAATTCGCACGTCGAAGGTCTATGCAGAGGTCTCCGGTGCCAGCAGCAAGATCCAAGACCACTGATCCCGGTGCGAGTGATAAGTCGCGGACCGCACGGCGTCGCCACCTGACATCGAGTCTGAATGTCATGATTCGATTCACTAAGTCGTAGCGAGGCGCAATGGCGTCGAACATGTTTCGAACCATTCGCTGCTTTTCAGCACCTTCAGGAAGAGCCTGGGTATCCCATGAAGGCCTGCCTGACGGGTTAGAAGAAGTCACGCAAGGAAGGCTATGGGGAAACAAGCATGCCTTTCGCTTCTGGACTCGCAGACTTTGGTCACGGAGCAGCAGAATGGGAGATAGTTGTGTTGAAGGGGAGACACCAAAATGATTGATTTCACGCTTGCACCAGAACATGAAGAGATTCGAAATCGAGTGCGCGATTTTGTCGACAATGTCATCAAACCGGCCATGGAGCCGTACGGGCATCGCGACGACATGGAGCCCGAGGTTCGGTCTGCGTATGTTCGCGACCTTATTGAGTTGCGCCACAAAGCGGTTGAGGCTGGCTTGTGGCTGCCGCATATGCCGAAAGATGTGGGCGGCATGGGTCTTGGGCATGTGGCTCTGGCAATGGTGCAGGCTGAAGCGGCAAAGACCCGTGTTGGGCCATGGGTCTTTAACTGCAATGCACCAGATGAAGGCAACATGCACACTCTTTTGCACTGGGCTACAGACGAGCAAAAAGATAAGTATCTCAAGCCGCTATTGAAAGGCACATCGTCGTCGTGTTTTGCAATGACAGAACCCGAAGTTGCGGGGTCTGACCCCACCCTCATTAAGACACACGCCATTAAAGACGGAGACGAGTGGATCATTAATGGGCATAAGTGGTTTATCTCTGGTGCACGCCGCGCGAAGTTTGCAATTCTCATTGCGCGTACCGAAATGGATGTGCCGCCGGGATCACGTGGCGCCAACACTGCATTCTTGATCGACCTTCCCACCGAAGGCTGGAACGATGTTCGTGAAGTAGAAACAATGCACGGCTCCACGGGGCACTCAGAAATTGTCATCTCGGATCTGCGAGTCCACGACCGCCAAATATTGGGTGGACGTGGCAACGGGCATCGTCTTGGTCAGTACCGACTTGGTCCCGCACGTTTGGCGCATTGCATGCGTTGGGTTGCACAAGCAGAGACAGCATTAGACATGATGGTTGATCGTTCCTTAAAGCGATACAGCCACGGTTCATATCTTGCAGAGAAGCAGGGTGTGCAGTGGATGATCGCCGACTCGGCAATGGAGCTGTACCAGTGCAAGTTGATGATTCTTCATGCTGCATACAAGATCGACAAGGGTGAAGATTTCCGCACAGAAGTTTCAATGGCGAAACACTTCGTAGCGAATAGTTTGAATCGCATTATTGATCGTGCAATTCAAGTGCACGGAGCACTCGGGTACTCCACGGATACGCCGTTAGCAAACATGATGCAGAACGCACGTTGGGCTCGCTTTGCAGACGGTGCTGATGAGATTCATCAAATGCGTATCGCTGAGAACACCATCAAGGCCTTCACAGACACAGGCACCACCCGCCGTGCCACCGGTGATTTACCGGTCTAGTTATTTGGCAGCGTCGATAGCAGTTTGCTTTGCCCAGCGATAGTCAGCCTTGCCGGCTGGAGATCGAAGGATCGACGGGACAAAAACGAATGCTTTCGGGAACTTGTATCGAGCAATGTGGTTCTCTGCTTCAGCAAGAAGAGATGCTTCGTTCGGTGTCTCGCCATCTTTGAGGCGCACAATGGCCACAACTTCGTTACCCCAGCGTTCACTTGGTCGCCCTGTTACGACGCAGTCGTACACACTTGGATGAGCTTTAATTGCAGCCTCAACTTCTTCGGCAAAAATCTTTTCTCCGCCGGAGTTAATGGTGACGGAATCGCGTCCGTGAAGTTCGATGATTAAGTCGGAAGTGACGCGCGCGCGATCGCCTGGAACCACGTAGCGAACACCGTCGACAACGGGGTAGGTCTTCTTTGTCTTTTCTGGGTCATTGAGATAACCCAGTGCCAACCGTCCGCTCTTTGCTAGCCAACCCAATTCTTCATGTCCTGGTTCGAGAACCCGGGTCATATCCTCCGACAAGATGTGGTTTTGAGGTGCATAGGGAAAAGTTCCAGTACTTGCTGAAGTGCCTGCTGAGACTTGAGACAACTGCCCACCTGCCTCGGATGAACCAAGCCCGTCCACCATCATGATCCACGGGAGGTGTTGGAGGAACTCTTTTTTGAGATGTGCAGACAGAGCTGCACCTCCCGACAAAATTGTCAGTAGCGACGATAAGTCGCGTGTGTTGTTGACGAGCCCGTCAAGCAATGGTCGAGCGAACGCATCACCAACAATGAGGAGGAAATTTGCTTTCTCTCGTTCAACGAGACCCCAAATGTCATCGGCGTCGAGGCGGTCTGGCTGGGATTGGACAATGATGGTTCCGCCCGATAACCACGTCCGCATTGCAATCCAGTGTCCGGCACCATGCATGAAAGGTGGGCTCGGTAAGGATCGCATTGCACCGACGGCTTCAACAAGAAACTCATCAACTGTGGTTGCTGTTTTTGATCCGCCGAAGCATTCAACGACTGCGTCTGCATTTCTCCACAAGACGCCTTTGGGCATACCAGTTGTTCCGCCGGTGTACAGGATGTAGAGGTCGTCTCCGTGATATCCCGCTGCAGGTTTAGTTGTTGGCGATTGCGCTAACGCGTCTTCGTACCACAGTGCACCCGGCAAAAGATCGTTATTTGATGAATCGGGAATTTGCAAGATGACTCGAAGTTTTGGCAAGGATGGTCGAACTTCTTGCAGAAGCGGTGCAAAACGGGAATGCACGATGATGGCTGATGCCTGTGAGTCGTTGAGGAGATATTGCAATTCTTCGGCGACGTATCGGTAGTTGACATTGAATGGTGCGACTCGAGCCTTCCAAGAACCAAGCATTGCTTCGAGATACTCGTTCCCATTGTGGAGATAGATAGCTAAATGATCTTGACCGGTTTGCCAACCCTCTAAGTCTTGGCGCTCTGTATGGCAACCAAGACCTTGCGCAGCCAAGTAATTGGCAAGTTGACGAGTGCGATCGGTGATCTGTTGCCAGGTGAATCGCTTGTCGCGGAAGATGAGGCATTCTGCATCAGGCCGGGTAAATGCAATCGCTTCGTGCAGTTCGGGATAACTGATGATGGCAGGAGGGAAAGCACTCATAGTGAAACGATAACCTCGGTTCTGAAGGAGGGACTATGTCGAACAGCCCACACTCACCAATCTTTGGAGTCTTCGTTCCGCAGGGATGGAAGATGGAACTCTCTGGCATCGAGGGCGCAGAGAACAAGTGGAACACCACCGTGAATATTGCCGTGCTGGCAGAAGAGCTGGGATTCGACTCCGTGTGGGTCTACGACCACTTTCATAATGTTCCAAAGCCTGCACATGAAGCGGTTTTTGAATGCTGGACAACCATTGCTGCTATCAGTCAACGAACTTCTCGAATTCGATTGGGACAGATGGTGGGATGCAATAGCTATCGCAACCCAGGTCTTCTCGCGAAAATCACATCAACAGTTGATGTGATTTCTGGTGGACGTCTCGACTGGGGCATCGGTGCCGGTTGGTACGAGAACGAGTACAAGGGTTATGGCTATGAGTTCGCTAAGCCATCAGATCGAATCGGCATGTTGCGCGAAACAGTAGAGATTGTGAAGTCCATGTGGACACAACCAGAAACCTCTTACGACGGAAAGTTCTACAAGATGTCTCGCGCCCATTGTGATCCGAAGCCACTTCAGCAGCCAACGCCACCAGTGTGGATTGGCGGTGGAGGAGAGCAGCTCACATTGCGAGTTGTCGCCGAGCACGCAGATGTTTCGAACTTTGGTAGCTCGCTC